>JAEUMM010000098.1 GCA_016792645.1 Alphaproteobacteria bacterium
CGCGTTCTTCTATCACACGGGCAAAGAAAAGGCCGTCGTCGGCGTCGTGAAGGTGATCAAGGAAGCCTATCCCGACACCACGGCGGACGAGCCGTTTTGGTCGATGGTCGACGTCGAAGCGGTGGCGCCGTTTCCGACGCCGGTGACCCTCGCTCAGGTGAAGGCCGAGCCGAAGTTGGCGCAGATGTCGCTGACGAAGTATGCGCGGCTCTCCGTGCAGCCGGTGACGGACGCGGAGTGGAAGCTCGTGTGCAAGATGGGCGGGTATAAGGGCTAATGAAGCACGCGAGCGCGGCGGCGCTTGATGCGCTTGAGCCGCTGCTGAGCGAAGTGCGGCGCGCCGTCGGGTTGATCGAGCGCAAGCGCGGGATTTTCTATCGCAGAAGTCGGGCGTTCCTGCACTTCCATGAAGATGCGGCGGGCATGTTTGCCGACGTGAAGCTGTCGGACGACGGTGACTACACGCGGCTTCGGGTTTCGACCGCAGCGGAGCGCAAGGCGTTTCTGGTTGCGCTCAAGAAGGTGCTTGTGACGTGACACTGGTTTGCAGGGCCGACGAGATCGCCGAGGGTTGCGCGCGCGGCGTCATTGTCGGCGAAGGCGCTGAGCGCCGCGATATCGTCTTGGTTCGCCGGCACGGTGTGCTGCGCGCCTATGTCAATTCTTGTCCGCATCAGGGCGTGCCGCTGGAGACGTTTCCGGACAAGTTTCTCACGATGGACGGATCGCAGTTCATTTGCTCGGCCCACGGCGCGCGATTTCGCGTCGAGGATGGCGTTTGCGTGAGCGGGCCTTGCTTGGGCAAGGCGCTCGCTTCGGTTCCTGTCACCATCGCTGCTGACGGGTCGGCTGTTATTTGACCGCGACCGCGTGCTGCTCGAACCACGAGGCGAGTTCGGGTTCGGTTAGCGTTCCGGCGGCGAGCGACAAGAAGGTTCGATATTTTTCTTCCGGCGATGCGCTCACGCGGAAGCCGTTCAAGCGCAGAAGCGTCAGCGATACGACGTAAGCGGTTCGCTTGTTGCCGTCGGAAAACGGATGATTGGTCGCGAGGCCGAAGCCGTACGCGGCGGCGAGGTCGAACAGCGTCGGCGTTTCGTAGGCGAACTTGTTCTTCGGCCGGTTCAACGCCGACGCCAACGCGCCCACGTCGCGCGTGCCGGGCAGGCCACCATGTTCGGCGATTTGGCGGTTGTGAATGGCGAGAGCGGCTTCGTCCAAGACCCAGATCGGTTCTTGCATGCGCTATTTCGCGAGCGCTTTCAGCACGTCGCGATCCTCGCGCATGATTTCTTCCGCGGCTTCGAGTTGCGCGGCCACGTCCTTGTTGTATGGCGTGAGCAAGAAGCCATCCGGCGTTTCGGTGAGATAGAGCGTGTCGCCCTTCTCGACGCGCAGTTTTTCCAGCGCTGCCTTGGGAAGGACTACGCCGGTCGAACTGCCAATGGTGGTGAGCTTCAGGCTGATCATATGTCTATGATATCAATAAGTTAAGACGTTATAATAAACGTTATAACGCCGAAAGTCAATAGTTAGGCCGCCCGCATGAAAGCGTTGTAGTCAGCGATCAGGCCCTTTGCTGCGGCTTCGACGATGCGTTTGCCTTTTTCGGGTGTCGCTTGGCTGGGGTCGGAGCCGATGCGGCCGTCGGGGAATTGGCGGCGGTAGTCGTCGGCGTCGCGGATCGAGCCGTTGGGCGCGATCTTCGGGTGCATGTCGACCTTCTTCTGTGCTTCGGGGTAGGCGAAGTAGGTGACCGCGACTTCGGACGCCGTCGCGTGGCTGCCTTCGCCGACCGGGAAGAGTTCGCGGCAGAGGTCGCCCACGCCGGGCAGCTCCCACCAGTTGCGCAGGAACAAGCGAATGGGCCGGCGGTTCGAGCCGGCGCGGCCGAAGGAGAACTCCGAGTAGATTTCGCTGAAGGCGGAATTGACCGGCGCGATGTTGCCGCCGTGGCCGTTGAACCAGTAGATGCGGTCGAAGCCGTGGCGCGTCAGCGACGACGTCCAATCGTACATGGCGGCGATCATCGTCGACGGGCGCAAGGTGATCGTGCCGGGGAAGCCCAGATGGTGTTGGGCCGAGCCGACGTTGAAGGTCGGTCCGACCAGGATGCCGCTTTCGTCGCCCGCGGTTTTTGCGATGAACTCGGGGCAGATGGCGTCGGTGCCGAGGAGGCCGTTGGGGCCGTGCTGTTCGGTCGAGCCGATGGGCACGATGAGGCCGGTCGAGGACTTCAGATATTCTTCGATTTCGGGCCAGGCCGCCTGGTGGAGTTGCATTTTGTCGTGCCTCTGGAGTTTCGCGCGTCGCCGGGGCTAGGGTTAGCGCTTCACGCTATCGATGCAAAGAGTTCAGGAAATGACAGGTAAAACCAAGGCTTCGCCGGGTCCGTTGCACGGGATCCGGATCATCGATCTGACGCAGTTCGTGCTGGGGCCTTATGCGACGCAGACGCTGGGCGATCTCGGCGCGGACGTGATCAAGGTCGAGGAGCCGTCGGGCGACCGGCAGCGCAATCAGGGCAAGGCGCCGAAGTCGCAGAACATGGGGCCGCTTTATGTGGCGCTCAATCGCAACAAGCGGTCGGTGGCGATTGATCTGAAGAGCGATGAGGGGAAGGCGGCGCTGCGCAAGCTGATCGCGACGGGCGATGTGTTCATTCACAACATGCGGCCTGAGGCGGTGAAGCGGTTGGGCTTTGGGTATGACGACGTCGCGGCGATCAAGCCCGACATCGTTTATGTCGAGGCGGTCGGGTATGGGTCGGGTGGGCCTTATAGCGGGCGGCAGGCGTTCGACGATTTGATCCAGGGTGCGTCGGGGGCTTGCGATTTGCTGCGGCTCTACGACGGCAATGAAGAGCTGCGGCCGTTTCCTTCGATCATCGCGGACAAGACGTGCGGGTTGTTTGCGGTGATCGCGACGCTGGCGGCGCTTCAGCATCGCGCGCGGACGGGCGAGGGGCAGTTCGTTGAGGTGCCGATGCTGGAGACGTTCACCGGGTTCATTCAGGCGGAGCATATTTGGGGCAAGACCTATCCGGATGTGCCGGGGAAGTTCGGGCATCCGACGACGATCACGCCGCATCGCAAGCCCTATAAGACCAAGGACGGGTATCTCGTCGTGCTGCCGGCGAGCCGCGAAGGGTCGGTGAAGTTTCTGGAACTCGGCGGTATTCCGGACGCCTATAACAGCGAGCGGTTTCTGTCGGCGGCGGACGGGAAGGCGCGCGTCGAGGCCTATTATCAGATGATGCGCGATGCAGCGGCGACGCGCACGACCGAGGAATGGATGCAGCTTTGCGCCGAGCATCACGTGCCGGCGATGCGCGCGAACGAGATGACGACGTTGTTCGACGATCCGCATTTCAAGGCGGTCGATTTCTTCGAAGAGCGCGAGATCAAGAGCGAAGGGCGCTATCGCACCATGCGGCCGGGGCTGAAGTTCGCGAAGACGCCGTGCTCGATCCGGCTGGAACCGCCGACCGTGGGCGAGCATACGGATGAGGTTTTGACGGAGTTGAAGGCGCAAACGTAGTGCTTGCCGGGCTGTCCGCGGGCCGCGCATAGTCTTGGAAAAATAAGCCACCCAGGAGGCGTCTTATGTCCGATCAGCTGTTGCCGGTTCCGGCCGTGTGGGCGAGCCGTGCGTTTGTCGATAACGGGAAGTATCTCGATCTCTATAAGGCTTCAGTTTCGGATCCTGTTGCGTTTTGGCGCGAGCAGGGGAAGCGGGTCGATTGGATTAAGCCGTATTCCAAGGTGAAGAATGTCTCGTTTGACGCGAAGGATCTTTTTATTCGCTGGTATGAGGACGGGGCGCTGAATGTTTCGGCGAACTGCATCGACCGGCATTTGGCGAAGCGCGGGGATCAGACGGCGATCATTTGGGAAGGCGATGATCCCAAGGATTCGAAGCACATCACCTATCGCCAGCTTCATGACGAGGTTTGCCGGTTCGCGAACGTTCTGAAAGCGAATGGGGTCAAGAAGGGAGATCGGGTTACGATTTATCTGCCCATGATTCCGGAGGCCGCTTACGCGATGCTGGCGTGTTCGCGGATCGGGGCGGTGCATTCGGTCGTGTTCGGCGGGTTTTCGCCGGACAGTTTGGCGGGGCGGATTCTCGACTGTAAGTCGGATGTGGTGATTACGGCGGACGAGGGATTGCGCGGTGGTAAGACCGTTCCGCTGAAGCAGAATACCGATTTGGCGATGACGCAGTGTCCGAATGTGAAGCGCGTCGTCGTCGTGCGGCGCACGGGGCACAAGGTGCTGATGCACGCCGGGCGGGACGTCTGGTACCACGAAGAGGCGGCGAAGGTGCCGGCCGAGTGCGCGCCGGAGGCGATGAATGCGGAGGATCCGCTGTTCATTCTCTACACGTCGGGATCGACGGGGAAGCCCAAAGGCGTGCTGCACACGACGGGCGGGTATCTCGTCTTCGCGTCGATGACGCATCAGTATGTGTTCGATTATCATGACGGCGATGTCTACTGGTGCACGGCCGATGTCGGTTGGGTGACGGGGCACAGCTACATCGTCTATGGGCCGCTGGCGAACGGGGCCACGACCTTGATGTTTGAGGGCGTGCCGAATTACCCGACCGTGTCGCGGTTCTGGGACGTCATCGACAAGCACAAGGTCAATATCTTCTACACGGCGCCGACCGCCATTCGCGCTTTGATGCGCGACGGCGAAGCGCCGGTGAAGAAGACGAGCCGCGCCTCGTTGCGTCTGCTGGGCTCAGTCGGTGAGCCGATCAATCCGGAGGCTTGGCTTTGGTATCACCGCGTCGTCGGCGATGGACGGTGTCCGATCGTCGATACGTGGTGGCAGACGGAGACGGGCGGCATTCTGATCACGCCGCTGCCGGGGGCTACGGCGTTGTAGCCGGGGTCGGCGACGAGGCCGTTCTTTGGGGTCGTGCCGCAGGTGGTAGATGCGGAAGGCAAGGTTCTGGAGGGTGAGACGACGGGCAATCTGGTCATCGCGGACTCGTGGCCGGGCCAGATGCGCACTGTTTATGGCGACCACGCGCG
>JAEUMM010000172.1 GCA_016792645.1 Alphaproteobacteria bacterium
ACGTGCGCCCCGAAAGCGTGGTGACGATTACCGGCCAGGTGGTGGCGCGCACGCCGGAGACCGTGAACGAGAACCTGCCGACCGGCGCGATCGAGTTGCGGGCACAGGAGTTCCACCTGGAAAGCCCGGCCGAGATGCTGCCCATGCAGGTGGCGGGCGATGCCGACACCGCCGAGGAGATCAGGCTGAAATACCGGTTCCTGGACCTGCGGCGGGAGCGGCTGCACAAGAACATCCTGCTGCGCTCGAACGTGATCGCATCGATCCGCCGGCGCATGATCGAGGCCGGGTTCATCGAGTTCCAGACGCCGATCCTAACCGCATCGTCGCCTGAGGGTGCGCGCGACTTCCTGGTGCCGGCGCGCAATCATCCGGGCAAGTTCTATGCGCTGCCGCAGGCGCCGCAACAGTTCAAGCAGTTGATCATGGTGGCGGGGTTCGACCGCTACTTCCAGATCGCGCCGTGCTTCCGCGACGAAGACGCGCGTGCCGATCGTTCGCCGGGCGAGTTCTATCAGCTCGACTTGGAGATGAGCTTCGTTACGCAGGAAGACGTGTTCGCAGCAGTGGAGCCGGTGCTGCGCGGGACGTTCGAGGAATTCGCCAACGGGCGGACGATTAACCCAGGACCGTTCCCGCGTATTCCGTATGCGGAGTCGATGCTGAAGTACGGCTCCGACAAGCCGGACCTGCGCAACCCGATCGTCATCGCCGACGTGAGCGCGGAGTTCGCGGATGCCAGCGTCGAGTTCAAGGCGTTCAAGAGCGTCGTCGCGGGCGGCGGCGTCGTGCGTGCGATCCCGGCGACGGGCGCCGGTTCGCAGCCGCGGTCGTTCTTCGACAAGCTGAACGATTGGGCGCGCAGCGAGATGAAGGCGCCGGGCCTTGGCTACATCACGTTCGAGGAAGAGGGCGGCAAGCTCGTCGGCAAGGGGCCGATTGCGAAGTTCATTCCCGAACCTGTGTTGGCGCGCATTGCGCAGAAGACGGGCGCGAAGGGCGGCGACGCGGTATTCTTCTCAGCCGGCAAAGCGGACGCTGCAGCGAAGCTTGCGGGTGCGGCGCGCATTCGCATCGGCAACGAGTTGGGTCTGAGGGCCTCTCCGCATTACGATTTCCATTTCTGCTGGGTCGTCGACTTCCCGATGTACGAGTGGAACGAGGACGAGAAGAAGATCGACTTCTCGCACAACCCGTTCTCGATGCCGAACTTCGACCATGAGGCGTTCCTGAAGCTCGACAAGGGCGACGACAAGACGATCCTCGGGATCACGGCGTTCCAGTACGACATCGTGTGCAACGGCATCGAGCTGTCGTCGGGTGCGATCCGGAACCACAAGCCGGAGATCATGCTCAAGGCGTTCGACATCGCGGGCTATCCGGCGGAGACGGTCGAGCACAAGTTCGGCGGCATGCTGAACGCGTTCCGCTATGGCGCGCCGCCGCACGGCGGCACGGCGCCCGGCGTCGACCGCATCGTGATGCTGATCGCAGGCGAAGAGAACCTGCGCGAGGTCACGATGTTCCCGATGAACCAACGGGCCGAAGACTTGATGATGGGCGCGCCGTCCGAAGCGCTGGCGAAGCAGCTGCGGGAATTGCATATCCGCGTGGTGCTGCCTGAGGCGGCGAAGCCGTAGGCAAAGCATGGCTGGGCGCAGCGCTGGTTGGATCCTCAAGGCGCCCGGCGATATCGACCGGATCGAGGCGTGTTTTGCCGGCGCTGCCTTTGCACCGCACCGGCACGACACCTATGCCGTCGGCGTTACCTTGAGCGGCGTGCAGAGTTTCGACTATCGCGGCGCGACGCGCCGCTCATTGCCGGGACAGCTCGTGATCTTGCATCCGGATGAGACCCATGACGGACGCGCGGGCGACGACAACGCTTTTCGATACCGCACCGCCTACATCGCGCCTTCGTTGATTCAGAACATTCTGGGCGGGCGTCCTTTACCCTTCGTTCCGGGCGGCGTGTCGAGCGATCCGCGACTGTGTTCGGCGGTGTGGGCGTTGCTTGAGGACATCGATCGGCCGCTCATGGCGCTTGAGGGCCAAGACGCTCTCCTGCAAGTCGCGAACGCGCTTCAGCTTATCTCGGGCGGGACTGGGGCCATGAAGGCGCCCAACCGGCAAGCGGCGACGCGTGCACGGGATTATATCGAGACCCGCGTGATGGAGAGCATCTCACTCGACGATCTCGAGCGCGCGGCGCATCACGACCGCTGGCAGCTTTCACGGGACTTCCGCGCACTGTTCGGCACGAGCCCCTATCGTTACCTGATGCTGCGCCGCTTGGACGAGGCGCGCCGGATGATGTTGGCGGGGCAGGCGGCGGCCGGCGTTGCCGTCGCTTGTGGTTTTTGCGACCAGAGCCATTTCAATCGCGTGTTCAAGAGCGCGTTTGGATTGACGCCGCGGGCGTGGCTGCGCGCGGTCGCGGGTGCGCACGATCGTTCTATATCCACGGCGCGATCGCGGGCTAACTGACGTCTTGTCCGCGGCCTCTAGGGCGCGACGTGAGGCCTATGCGTATGCGTGCGATTTATTCACCAGAGCCTGCCAGAGGGTGGTTGCCGTGGGGCGTCCTTGTGCCGTTCCTGGGGCTTGCGTTTGTTATTGCGCCGGCGATTGGCGCGTCGTGGGCGCTTGAGCCATTTCATCTCTTGGATGCGCGCGGCGATCCGATCGGGTTCGACGGCTTGCTTGCTTTTTTGCTGCTTCCCTTTGCTGCGACCGGCGCTGTGGTCCTGGCATGGGTTCTGCTGGTGGAGAGGCGGGCGTTGGCGACGATCGGTCTGGGCCGCGCCGGCGCGGCGGCCGGGTTCGTCAGGGGGCTGATCATCGGCATGGCGACGATATTTGGCGTCGTTGCCGCAATCTGGATTGCAGGGGGTTACGACGCGATCGCATATGCGAAGGCCTTTGAATCACCGGATGCGTTGAAAAGCATGGGTCTCTTGCTGTTGGCGTTCGTCGTGCAAGCGAGCGTTGAGGAGATCGTCTTCCGCGGCTGGATGCTGTCGGCGATTGCGCGCAAGTTCAATGTGATCGTTGCGATCGTTTTGACGTCGGCGGTTTTTGCGCTGCTGCATTACGCGCCGGGCCAGTTGTGGTTCGTGACCTTGAACGTTTTTCTGTTTGCAGTGTTCGCGTGCGCGTGGGCGTTGAGGGCCGGTAACATCTGGGGCGTCATGGGCTGGCATGCCGGTTGGAACTGGTTGTTGTCGATAGGCTTCGAGCTGCCGGTGACGGGTATTGACGTCAAGCTGCCGGCGTTGCTGGTCGCGCTGACGCCGCACGGGCCCGCCCACTTGACCGGCGGCGCCCAAGGCCCCGAGGGCAGCATGTTCTGCGGCATCTTCTTCCTTGCGGCCACAATAGGGCTCTTTGCGTCGCGCGATGTCGGGCGCGTGCCCGCCGAGGTGTAGCTGCAATGGTGCGCCGCTCTAACCTGCTAGATTGACCATAGGCGGCGACTCGGTTGCCGCGATGGAGGATGGGTTGGGTCGGATCGCGCGCGTTTTTCTTGCCGGTATTCTCGGCGTGCTGCCGCTCGTGGTGACGGCGGTGGTGCTCGGGTGGTTGGTCTCGTTGATCATCGACTATATCGGGCCGGACAGTTGGTTCGGTCAGCAGTTGGTGTCGCTGGGATTGAGCGTCGATAAGGGGGCGCTTGCGCCCTATGTGCTTGGCCTCTTGATCGTGATCGGCGCGATCTTCGTTGTCGGGTTGTTGGTCGAGCATCGGCTCGGTGCGTGGTTGGGGTCGGTGTTCGACGCTGTTGTTCGGCGTATACCGGTCGTGTCCAGCGTGTACGATTTGTCCAAGCGCTTTACCTCGATCGTCGACATGAAGGGCGGCACGGACTTAAAGGGTATGAGCCCGGTCTGGTGTTTCTTCGGCGGCGATCCCGGGGCTGCGGTGCTGGGTCTCTTGGCGTCGCCCACGCCCTTGGTGATGGGCAAGGAGACGTATCTGGGCATTCTCGTGCCCTCGGCGCCGGTGCCGGTCGGCGGGGCGCTGATTTATGTGCCGGCGGCGTGGATCAAGCCCGCGGCCGGCGGCATCGACAATCTGATGAACGTCTACGTCTCGATGGGCGTCACGCCGCCCAAGGGTGTGGCGGCGAGCGTGTGAGTGCAGCGGCGTTGTATCGCGTGTCGGCAGTCGCCAGATTCACGCGACGGCTTGTGATCGGCGCAGCATGGGAAGGGGCGTCCCATAGGTGGCGCGGCGCCAGAGCCATTCGAGCGGACCGAAGCGAAAATGTTTGAGCCAGAGCGTGGCGATCGCGCACTGGGCCACAAACACAGGGACCGCAAAGGCGACGCACGCGGCGAGGTCAGCCGAACCGTGCAAGCCCAATCCGATTCCGTAGAAGACGAAGACGCCGACGAGCGTTTGGCTCACATAGGTCGTGAGCGCCGTGCGTCCCGCGGGTCCGATCGCGCGAAGGTACGATCCGTTGTTCTTGGACCAGAGCCACGCGAAGCCGGTGGCATAGCCAAGCGTCATCAACGGTACCGCAACGGCGGCCAATGTCTGTTGGGCGACCCACGACGGGGATGGCGGGAAGGCGGGAGTGACCGGTCCGATGGCGACGAGCAGCGCATTTCCGACGACGCCGAGAGGGGCGCATATGACGAAGACGCGGCCGAACAAGCCTGAATGTGCTTGCAGATCGCGATAGAGGCGGCGCTTGCCGATGTAGGCGCCGAGGAGGAACATTCCCAGGATCGAGACGGCTTTGCCGTCGTACAGCATTTGCAGTGCTTTGAAGCGCAGCAGCTCCAGGTTTGCGGCGAACGTCGCCAGCGGATCGGTCCCGGCGAATGTTTGCGCGAGCGCTGCGAACGCACCGCTCGGATCTGCGTCGGTTGCGAGCGGCGCCGCGCCGGCGAACAGCGTCCACATGATCAGGGGCCAGACGATGCGCAGCACAAGCACAGACGCGGCTGCGAGCCCGATCGCCGCCGTCGACCAGCGCGCGGTCACGATCAACGCCAGACCGATCAGCGCATAGTCTTTCAGAATGTCGCCGTACCAGATCAGCGCGTGCGCGAGGCCGATGACGAGGAGAATTGCTTGGCGGCGCGCGAAGTGTCGCGCGAAATTGCGGCTGCCGCGCACCGCGCTCTCGAGTTGGACGGCGAATCCGATGCCAAACAGCAACGAGAACAACGAGACGAACTTACCTTGGATGAGGAAGTGTAGAAGCGGATCGAGAAGTTCATTCGCGCCAAAACGGTCGCCGGCGGCGCGTTCGGTTTCGCTCATGAATGTGAAGCCGGAGAAATCCGGGACGTGCGATATGAAGATTCCCAAGACCGCAAAGGCGCGCAACGCGTCGAGAACGTCGGCGCGCTCGGCGTCGACAATCGGTGCGCCGTGATCGGTCATGGCGCGAAGGCGCCGCGAACGGCCGCGCGCAGTTCCTGCTCCCAGGCGGCGCGCGCGGCGTCGTGCCGGCGTTTCGGTTCGAGCGTCTTGAGAAGGTGCCCGTACGTTGCAGGCCGCACGAGGACCATGCCGAACAAGAGGACGAGCGCCTCAGGCGTCGCGTGGCGGCGGAGGTGTCCTTTCGCCGCCGCCGCGTCGAGGCGTTCGCGCAGAGCGGCGAGCAACTGGCCCGCTGGACGGCTTTTGTCCGTCGCCGGCACAGCGACCTTGTAGCCGGCGCCCCGTTCGCCCGTCGCCATGATCCAATGGATGATGAGCCGGGCAAGGGCGGGACGGTCGAACAAGCGGCGGCCGATTGCGGCGCAGGCGTCCTCAAACGATTGCAGCGATAGCGGGGTCGCGGCCGTCAGAAGCGGGGTAACGGCGGCAAGGAGATCGGCGGCGATGCGATCGAGGACGGCGTCGATCAGGGCGGCTTTGCTCGGGAAGTGGCGGTAGAGGCTGCTGTTGTCGAGGCCAACCGCATCGCCCAGCTGCCGCATCGTGACGGCGTCGAATCCGTGCGCCGCGAACAGCTCGACGGCACGGGCGAGGATGCGCTCACGCGATGCGCCGGCGGTCGGTTTCATTTTCCGAGACGACTTGTTCATGTCGCCTATGCAAGCAAGCGCTTGCTGTCATGTCAATCCCGCTGAGTCGTCACCGCTACGATTTTGCTGGCGTTTCGCGGCGGCTGTTCTATAATTGTTCCTTTCGGTCCGCGCTCTCTTGGGCGGACCGCTGCGACTTGAGCAGTTGGCATTGGTTCAACGCGCGCGCGTGCCGTGCGTCGTCGCGACTTTCGTTGGTGCGGAATTGCTGCCGTCACATGTGATGGCAGCGTGACGGATGCGTGACGGCAGAAACGGCGCAAATCAGCCGATGTGATGGCGTGACGGCACGGATTGCATGCGTTTTCGGCGCCGCGTTCCGGCCGCGCTATTCCGCGGCTTCCTTGCGGCCGAGCCAGGCGTCGAGGTCGGCGAGGGCGCGACGGGACATCAGTTGTTTCTTGGCGCGGCCGCGGTCTTTGCCTTTGACGCCGGGTGGCGGTGGCAGCTCCGGCAGGAGGCCGTAGTTGATGTTCATCGGCTGGAACGTTTTCGCGTCGGCGTCGCCGGTGATGTGCGTGAGGAGTGCGCCCAGTGCCGTCGTGCGCGGCGGTGGCGGATGTGCGCTGCCGGTGCGTTCGGCTGCGGCGAGGCGGCCGGCGAGGAGGCCGATGGCGGCGCTTTCGACGTAGCCTTCGACGCCAGTCATTTGGCCGGCGAAGCGCAGGCGCGGTTGGGCCTTCAGGCGCAGTTCGCTGTCGAGCAGTTTCGGCGAGTTGATGAAGGTGTTGCGGTGCAGGCCGCCGAGGCGCGCGAATTGTGCGTCCTCGAGGCCGGGGATCGTTTTGAAGATGCGGGTTTGTTCGCCGTGCTTCAGCTTCGTTTGGAAGCCGACCATGTTGTAGAGCGTGCCGAGCGCGTTGTCCTGGCGGAGTTGCACCACGGCGTAGGCGCGGTGGCCGGTGTGCGGGTTGGTGAGGCCGACGGGTTTCATCGGACCGAAGCGGAGGGTTTCGGCTCCACGTTCGGCCATGACTTCGATCGGCAGGCACGCTTCGAAATAGGGCGTGTCCTTTTCCCAGTCTTTGAACGTCGTCTTGTCGCCCGTCAGCAGCGCGCCGATGAAGGCGCGGTATTGCTGTTCGTCCATCGGGCAGTTGATGTAGTCGGCGCCGTCGCCCTTGTCGTAGCGCGATTGGAACCAAGCTTTCGAGAGGTCGATCGACTCCTTGTGCACGATCGGTGCGATGGCGTCGAAGAAGGCGAGCGAGTCTTCGCCGGTCAGCGCTTGCACGGCGGTTGCGAGCGGCAGCGATGTGAGCGGGCCGGTTGCGATGACGACGTTGTCCCAATCGGCGGGCGGCAAGCCTGCGATTTCTTCGCGCGCGATGGTGATGAGCGGGTCGGCTTCGATGGCCGCTTGCACTTCGTTCGAGAAGGCGACGCGGTCGACGGCGAGCGCGCCGCCTGCCGGCACCTTGTGGATGTCGCCGGAGCGCATGATGAGCGAGCCGCAGCGGCGCATCTCTTCGTGCAGCAGGCCGACGGCGTTGTTCTCCCAGTCGTCCGAGCGGAACGAGTTCGAACACACGAGTTCGGCGAGGCCTTCGCCGGTGTGGGCCTCAGTCATCTTCACGGGCCGCATCTCGTGCAGCACGACGGGGACGCCGGCGCGGGCGATTTGCCAGGCGGCTTCGCAGCCGGCGAGGCCGCCGCCGATGACGTGGATAGGCTTGAATTTCTGGTCCATCGCGGCGGACAATAGGGGCCGGGCGACGCCTGCTCAAGGAGGACGCTATGCGAGGGTTTTCGCTGTTTCTGGCTGTGTGCGTGACGGCTGCGGCGCCGGCGCTGGCGGGGGAGCGGGTCAAGAACTGTTCGTTCGGCGGGAAGCCGCTCTACGGCAAGGTCCAGGTGGTGAAGAGTTTTCCGGACTTCAAAGTGCAACTCGTGACCAGCTTTCCGGATCTGCGCGTGATGACCGTCGGGTCGTTTCCGGATGCGTGCGGGAAGTGGCAGTTCGTGAATTCGTTTCCGGATTTTACGATCGCCTATGTCGAAGCGTTCCCCGACTTCACCGTCGAGCTCGTCGAGAGTTTTCCGGGCGAGCCTTAGGTTCCTTTCGGCGAGGCGATGCCGGTGTTTTGGAACGAGAGGACTTGCCAGCTGCCGCCGTCCTTGACGACGAGGAGGGAGGCGCGGGCTTGGGTTTCGTGCATCTCCTCGCTCATCAGGCGTTGGCGCGCGGTGGAGGCGGCGGCGCCGGGCGGCAGGCGGCTCATCAGACGCTGATGCAGGTGGACGAGGGCGACATCGGGGCGGACGAAGCGGATGGCTTCGACGGTCAGTGCGATCTTGCTGTCTTTGTAGATCGTGTCGAAGACGTAGCGGTGGCCGGACTCAAGCAGATCGCGGCCGTGGTAGCGGTCGCCGAGGACGCTGGTCAGATAGACGTCCTCGGCCATGTTGGCGGCCCATGCGTGCGCGTCGCCCGCGTTCCAAGCCGCCTCGCAGCGCGCGACGAGCGCACGCAGCGCGCGGTCGCCTTCGGGCTGGGGCGGCTGCTTCATGCGTTCAGTTCCAGACCTGGGGCTTGCGGTTGATCCAGGGGTGGGCTTGTTCGAGTTGGCCCGCGAGGCGGTAGAGCGTCGCCTCGTCGGCCCATTTGGCGGTGAACATCATGCCGATCGGCAGGCCGTTCTTCGAGTGCGCGAGCGGCAGCGAAAGCGAGGGCTGACCCGTCATGTTGAAGGGCGGCGTGAAGCCGAAGGTCTGGGCTTGGCGTTCGTCGACTTCGCGCGGTTCTAAACGTACGGGGTCGATGAAGCCAACTTTCGGCACCGGCGTTGAGAGCACTGGCGTCAGCAGGACGTCGATGGTTGTGAAGACGCGGTAGATGTCGCGCGTCATCGCTTTCAGCGTTTGCCACCCCCGCATCGTTTCGTGGCCAGGGATGTGTTCGCCGCCCTGCCCGGTACGCCAGCTGAGGGGCTCGAGGTCTTCCTGGCGGGGTTCGCGGCCCATCTGGCGGACGCGTTCGCGCATGCTGGCGGCGAAGTTGGCGGCAAGCA
>JAEUMM010000210.1 GCA_016792645.1 Alphaproteobacteria bacterium
GCCCATCCAAATCGCCGTCATCGTCCGCAGATCGCACGCGACGTAGAGATCGACGTCGAACCCCGGATCGACCGCGCACAGATCGACGTCCTCGCCCGGCGTCACGACCAGCCAATACTGCCGCTGACCAACCGGCGCGCCGGCATAGATGAACTGAATCGTCGACCGCCGCTTCGGCATCGGCGTGGTGTCGAGGTTGCGCCGCATGTCCCACATCAACAATTGCGCATCGAGATGCTCGAGCGAGATCTTCGTCTCGACCCACCGCTGCCCCCACACGCCGAACGCCATCACGATCGGCTCAAGCTCCTGCCCCGCGCGCGTCAGGTGATATTCGAACAGCGCCCCATCGCTGCCCTTCTTGCGCACGACGATCCCCGCCTGCTCCAACTCCTTCAGCCGCTGCGACAGCAAAGCCGGCGACATGCGCGGCACCCCGCGCCGCAGATCGTTGAACCGCGTCGACCCCGCCATCATCTCGCGCAACACGATGACCGTCCACCGCGTGCACAAAATCTCAGCCGCCATCGCGACGGGACAAAATTGCTTGTAGCTGCCTTGCGTCATGGAACCCTCTCCGGACTGCGGCGCGAAATCTAGCAAACCCCGCGGGCGTTCATAGTTCAGAATCTGTACCGGGTCAGATTCAGTTCCTGTACTGGCCTAGGACCGCCCTTTTCTGAGACCCTCCGACCGTCGCAGAATGACCGAAGGAGCAACGGGTCCAATGTCCATGATCGCCAAAATCCCCACGACTCAGACAACCGATTGGCACGCCGCCGCCGAACGCGTCGCGGCCCAGCTCGCCAAGCAAGCCGCCGCCCACGACGCCGACGACACCTTCGTCGCCGACGGCTTCCGCCTGCTGAAGCAGGAAGGCTTCTTCAAGATGCACGTGCCGTCGGAACTCGGCGGCCACGGTGCCGGCTACGCCGAACTCGCCGACGCCATCCGCACGATAGCGGCGGGCTGCGGCTCCACGGGCCTCGCCTTCTCGATGCACAGCCACCTCGTCGCCGTCGCCGCCTGGCGCTGGCGCAACGAAAAGGCGCCGACCGACGGCCTGCTCAAACGCGTCGCCGCCGAAGACCTCGTTCTGATTTCATCCGGCGGCAGCGACTGGCTGAAGAGCGCCGGCACCGCGACGAAGGTCGAAGGCGGCTACCGCATCAACGCGCGCAAAATCTTCTCAAGCGGCAGCCCCATGGGCGACATCCTGATGACCAGCGCCGTCACCGAAGACCCGCAAGCCGGGCCAACGGTGCTGCACTTCGGCGTCCCCTTCAAAGCCGAAGGCGTTAAGGTCCACGACAACTGGCGCGTGATGGGCATGCGCGGCACCGGCTCGAACGACGTCGAACTCAAAGACGTCTTCGTCGCCGACGCCGCGATCTCTGGCCGCCGCCCGCAAGCCAAGTGGCACCACCTCTTCCACATCATCTCGCAGCAGGCCTTCCCGCTCATCTACGCCGCCTACATGGGCGTCGCCGACAGCGCGCGCGCCAAGGCGATCGAGATCGCGAAAAAGAAGCCGGACGACAACTTCACCACGACGCTCGCCGGCGAACTGGAGAACGCCCACACCGCAGCCGACATCGCGCACGCGGACATGATCCGCATCGCCGAAAGCGAAAAGCCCGGCCCGCAAACGACAAACCGCACCATGATCCGCCGCACGCTCGTCGCGCAAAACGCAATCAAAGCGGTCGAACGCGCGATGGAACTCGCCGGCGGCGCCGCCTTCTACCGCGAGCTGGGCTTGGAACGCGCCTTCCGCGACGTCCAAGCCGCCCGCTTCCACCCGCTGCAGGAAAAACCGCAGCTGCGCTACACCGGCCGCGTCGCCCTCGGCTTCGACATCGACGCATAAGAACAAAGGACAAGGAGAACCAAAATGAGAATCCGCGTTACCGCCTTCGCCCTCGCCTCTGCCGCGGCGCTGACCGCGCTCGCGATCAGCAGCAACGAAGCGCGCAGCGACGACCACAAAATGCTCACCGCGGCCGAGATCAAATGGGGCCCCGGCCCCGCCTCGCTGCCGCCGGGCGCTGAGGCCGTCGTGCTCTACGGCGACCCGACGAAAGACGGACTCTTCGCCCTTCGCCTAAAATTCCCAAAGGGCTACCGCATCCCGCCGCACACGCATCCAAAGCCCGAGATCGTCACCGTCATCAGCGGCACCTTCCACTTCGGCATGGGCGAAACCGCAGACCCCGCAAAGACGAAGGCGCTCCCCGCCGGCAGCTTCATCACCATGCCGCCCGGCCAAACCCACTACGCCGGCGCCGACGAGGAAACGGTCGTTCAGTTGAACAGCACGGGCCCGTGGGCCGTGAACTACGTCAACCCCAAGGACGACCCGCGCAAGAAATAGCGCAAGGGAGAACGGCGATGAAACACGAATGCACCAACCTGCCGTCGCGCCTCGACGCCGGCGGCGTCCATATCCAGGGACAGGATTGGGGCGGCATGAACGTCGCCCGCATCCGCTTCCCCAAAGGCGCCGACGCCAAGCCGCTGCTCGAAGGCTTGCAGGGCGACATGTGCCAGTGCCCGCACTGGGGCATCGTGCTCAAAGGCTCGATCCACGTCGACTACGCCGACGGCAGAAA
>JAEUMM010000234.1 GCA_016792645.1 Alphaproteobacteria bacterium
AGCCCAAAGGCCAAACATGAGCGAAGTCTTACTGTTCGAAACACATGGCCCGGTCGCGATCCTGACCATCAACCGCGCCGAGTCGCGCAATCCGCTGGGCCACGACGGCGACGGCGACGCGTTCGCCGCGGCAACGGCGCGTATAAACGCCGACCGCAACATCCGCGCAGCCATCCTGACCGGCGCCGGCAAGGCGTTCTCCGCCGGCGGCGACCTCAAAGCCATGCGCGATCGGGGCGGCGCTTTCGCCGGCCCCGGCGTCACCATCCGCGAACGCTATCGCAACGGCATCCACAAGATCGTGCGTAGTGTGTGGAATCTCGAAGTCCCGCTGATCGCCGCCGTCAACGGCCCGGCCATCGGCCTCGGCAACGACGTCGCCTGTTTGGCCGACACGCGCATCGCAGCCGACACCGCCATCTTCGGCGCTACATTTCTGAAGATCGGCCTGATTCCCGGCGATGGCGGCGCGTGGTTGTTGCCCCGCGTTATCGGCATGGCACGCGCGTCGGAACTGCTCTACACCGGCGATACGATCGACGCGCAGACGGCGCTCAGCTGGGGCCTGGTCTCAAAGGTCGTTCCTGCCGCCACGCTCATGGACGAAGCGCTGAAACTTGCGAACCGCATGGCCGCCCAACCGCCCGACGTCCTGCGCATGACCAAGCGTCTTCTGCGCGAAGGCCAGTCGACCAGCTTCGACAACATCATGGAGCTCTCCGCCGCCATGCAATCCCTCGCGCATCACACCGAAGACCACGCGGAAGCCGTGAACGCCTTCTTCGAAAAACGCCCCGGCAACTACAAGGGCCGGTGACGGACGTCCCGCAAATTCCGGGCCACACTGTGCGCGCGATCGCCGATGGCGACGCGCGCGAGCTGCAAGCCTTGTTCGACGCCGATCCGGACTACTTCGTGATGGCGCACGACCGTCCGGCCGCCGCGGACGAAGTCGAACAAATCCGAAAGGCGTTGCCGCCTGGCAAGACGCAAGCCGACAAGTTCCTCCACCTCATCATCGATGCACGGGGCCATATCGCAGGCCTCACCGATGTCATCCGCGGCTATCCGGAACCGCGGACCTGGTACCTGGGCTTCCTCTATCTGGCCGAGTCGGCGAGAGGGCAGGGACTCGGCCGGCGCGTGTTGCACGCGCTCTATCCCTGGGTCCGCGCCAAGGGCGGCACGGCCCTGAGGCTTGGTGTCGTCGAAGAGAACGCGCACGCCCGCCACCTCTACGCTACGGAAGGCTTCGCCTTGCAGGTCATCCGCGAACCGGATCCGTCCGTAGACCGCGCGCGGCGCGTCCTTGTGCTTCAGCGTGCCCTTTAGGCTATTCTCGAAAACCACAAGACATTCGCAATCCGGGAGAAACGCAAATGACCGTCGGCATCGTCGCGCATCTGAAAGTGAAAGAAGGCAGCCAAGCGGATTTCGAATCCGCCTTCCTCGAACTCCAAGCCGCCGTGAAAAAGAATGAACCCGGCGCGCTGCAATACGAAGTCTTCAAATCGAAGACCGACCCGACGATGTACGTCGTGATGGAGCAATACAAATCTGAAGCCGACCTCGCCGCCCACCGCACGACGCCGCACATGGCGGCCGCCGGACCGAAGCTCGGCGCCGTCCTCGACGGCCGCCCGCAAATCGAAATCTTGGCCAAGGTTTAACCCGATGGATCTCAATTTCAGCAAGGAAGACCTGAAGTTCCGCGATGAGGTCCGCGCCTTCATCGCCGAAAAGTTCGACGACGATCTGCGCCGCAAAATGGCCTTCACCAAGAACGGCTACCTCGACAAAGCCGGCCAGGTGAAATGGCAAAAGGCGCTCTACGAACGCGGCTGGATCGCCCCGAATTGGCCGAAGGAATATGGCGGCGCGGGCTTCACGCAGAACCAGAAATACATCTTCGACATTGAAATGTCGGCAGCCGGCACGCCGATCGTTAGCCCCATGGGCACGAAGATGGTCGCACCCGTGATCATGGCCTTCGGCAACGACAAGCAGAAGAAACAGCACCTGCCGCCGATCCTCTCCTCCGACATCTGGTGGTGCCAAGGCTACTCCGAACCCGGCTCCGGCTCCGACCTCGCCAGCCTCGCGATGCGCGCCGAAGACAAAGGCGACCACTACCTCTGCAACGGCACCAAAATCT
>JAEUMM010000361.1 GCA_016792645.1 Alphaproteobacteria bacterium
GAGAGCGGGGCGCCGATCACGACGCGCGTCGCGTTTCCGTTGCCCGAGGCGAACCTCGAAGAGCTTTCGGAAAGCGACGTGGGTTGGCCCACCGACAACGAGGCCAATCTCATCGACTTCAAGGTGACCGTCGACGGCAAAAAGGTGCGGCCTCAGCTTGAGGAGAAGGCGTTCCTCAAGGGCGTCGACGTCAGCGATGTGTTGCGGCGCTACAAGATTCCGTTCGTGTCGCGGCCTTGGGCAGCGGTCGAGGCGGTGAAGAAGCTGCCGCCCGCCGCCAAGAAGGACTTGGTGAAGCGGGGGCTTGCCGAAATTTCCGACGACTATGCAACGCTGAAGTGGACGGTGAAGAACACGTTCCATTGGCAGCAGACGTTTCCGGCCGGCCGCCCGCTGAAGGTCGAGCACACCTATAAGCCGGTCGTCGGCGGCACGATGATTTCGGCGTCGGGGTTCTTTCAGCACCCGGAAGCGATGCGTTGGGAGGAGTTCTTTGCGCGGTTTTGCGTCGACAAGCCGACCCATGCGGCGATCGCCGCGCGTCTGCGCGCGCAGCAGAAGAAGCAGGGCGAGGGCGCGATCATACTCGCGTACTACGTCGACTATGTTCTGACGACGGGTAAAAACTGGAAGGGGCCGATCGGCAAGTTTCGCCTCACCGTGGACAAGGGCCGCGCGGACAACGTGGTTTCGTTCTGCGCCGACGGCGTGCGCAAGACGGGGCCCACGACCTTCGTCGTCGACTACAAGGACTTTGAGCCTGAGAAGGATCTGAGCATTCTGATCGTCGGTGCGCCGCGGGATTAGCGGCGGCTACTTTTTCTTCGGCTTAACTTCCTCGGCGGCGCGGTCGGTCCAGTTGGCGAAGAGTTGGCCGACGCATTCGCCGGTCGATTGGTCGGCGACGTCCTTGCGGGCGTTCACCTCAAGATCGCCGAGCGCGTCTTCAATGGTGTTGCCGATGCCGCCCGCGGCTTCGGCGCGAACCGCGATCTCCTTTGCCAGCGCGCGGCACGGGTCGACCTGACCGTAGAAGTAATAGAGCGGGCCCAGCGCCACGAGTTGAATCGCGACGAGGACCGAGGCGAGGTAGCGCATCGAGCGATCTTCCCAGCGTTGATTCTATGCGGGCAGAGTCTAACGCCTAGCGGCCGCCCATGTCGCGGTCGGAGCCGGGGATGTCGCCGCCACCGCGCGGCGCGCAGGACGCGTAACCGGCTTTCCACCCGGCGCGGTAGGCCTCGCTTGCGTCCCACGAGACTTGGTCGCGCACGGGCTTGGACGGCGGAGTGCCGGGCGTGCGTGCCGTACCGGTGGCGCAGCCGTCCTGGAATCCCGGATCGTACATCGGGTCGCCCTCGAACTTGCTGCCGCCCATGCATGCGGTCAGGGAAAGGGCCAAAAACGTAGCGGCGAGGAACGCTGGCGTGCGCATGGATGCTCCTACTGACTTCGGTTTGACAGGGCCTTAACCGCCCGGCGGCGCGGCAGTCAAGGACCGGCGGCCGGGGTTCCAACCTGAAATTAAGGGTTTTGCAGTTAAGTGACCATGCGAAAGACGACGAAATGGTCGAGGACGACGTGAACAGCGGCGAATTGCTGAACCTCAAAGCACTGGCGGAGAACCGCGCGGGCTTTGCGCGGAGCGCACTGTTCGATCGCGTGTCGCACCTGCTGTTCGAGGGCGAGGGCGAGCTTTCGCCGGAAGTGCGGATCCTGATCGATCAGATCCTTACCGGCTTGATCACGCACGTCGAATCCGAAGTGCGCAAGAAGGTGTCGGTGCGCTTGTCGACGCTGAAGACCGCGCCGCATGATTTGACCAAGCTTTTGGCCAGCGACGAGATCGAGATCGCGCGGCCCATTCTGCATCACTCGCCCGTGCTGACGAACGAAGACCTCATCGACGTCATCGACACGAAGACGACCGACCATCGCGAGGCGATCGCCAAGCGGCCGGTCGTGCCCGCGGAGGTCAGCGCCGCGCTTGCGGCGTCGAAAGAGCCGAAGGTGGTCGAGGCGCTGCTGGCGAATATGGGCGCTGCGATTCCGCGCGCGGTCTTCGGCGACCTGGTGCAGCTTGCGGAAAAGGTCGAGAGCGTCCGCCGGCCGCTGGTCGGGCGCAAGGACATGCCGAAGGATCTGGCGCATAAGATGTTCTGGTTCGTGTCGGCGGCGATGCGTCACACGATCCTCGATAAATTCGCCGTCGATCCGGCCGAGTTGGACACCGTGCTTGCGGAGGTTCTGGTCGAACAGGATGCGAAGGCCGCTCAGCGCGCGGCGACGAAAGGCAATTGGTCGATGGGCGAGGTGAATTCGCTGATCGCCAAGCTGAAGGCGGGCGACGTGCCCGGCTTCACGACTTCGCTGGCGCAGGTCGTGGGCGTCGAGTTGCCGGTGGCGGCGAAGATCGTGGCGGATACCGGCGGCGAGGCTCTCGCCATTGCTTGCAAGGCGCTGGGCGCCGACCGCTCGCAGTTTACGACAATCTTTCTGCAGCTCGACTACAAACGCTTCGGGCAGGCGCGGCCGATTGCGCATGTGCAGAACGTGTCGAAGATCTACGACCTGATGCCGAGGGAAAAAGCCCTGGCGCAGGTGTCGCTGTGGAACGCGCAGGGCGCCAGCGTAGCGCGCGCGGCCTAGTCTTTTGCCGTTCTAGTCTGTCGACGGTTCGGTGAGCGCCGGGCGGGGCGTTGCGCTTTGCGCGATGGGCTGCGCCAGGCGGCTGTGCGCCAGAATGCGGTCGACCAGCAAGTCCTTCTTCGAGAAGCAGCCAAGACCGGCGAGCGGATCGTTCTCGACGCCGTCGATGAGTGCGCGAACGGATTCCTTCGTCATCGTCGCTGGTGCGGCCATGCTGCTTGCTCCCTACCCAGGCCGCGAATTTTGCGGCCCGGGCGCGCTTTGTCCACCGCGGGAACGGGTGGTGGTAAACCGGCTTGGTTAGCGCCGCCCGTCTTAACGCGGTTTGACGAAGCGCAGCGCCATGCGGTCGCTTTCGCCGATGGCGTCGTAGGGCGCGCGGTCGAATTTCGGGTCGGCGGGCTGGCCCTGCGGCGCGCTTCTTTTGGTCGGCGGCAAGGTCCAGACGCCGAAGGGGTGATCGCGATCGTCCTTCGGATTGGCGTAGAGGTCGGAGCGTGCGTCGAGCTTAAAGCCCGCGCGTTCGGCCGCGGCGATCACGTAAGCTTCGGTCACGTAACCTGTCCCCGCTTTCGGATCTTGTTCCGCGCCAGGGGCGTTGCGGTGCTCTTCGATGGCGAGGATGCCGCCGGGCTTGAGCACCGCGAAACTCTCGGCCATCACGCGATCGAGAATGCCGCCGCCCATCCAGTTGTGGATGTTGCGGCCGTTGAGGACGAAGTCGACGGAGCCGTCCGGTCCCAGGCCCTTCGACTTTGCGCCGAAATTGACGAGTTCGATTTGGCCGTAGATCGCTTGATCGGCGAAGCGCTTTTCGAAGTCCGCACGGGCATCGCGCGCGCCTTGCGACAGTTCCGGATTGTTCAGATCGGCTGCGGTTGCGATGTAGCGACCCTTCGTTGCGCGCGCATAGGGTGCCAAGATCTCGGTCCACCACCCGCCGCCGGGTGAGAGTTCAAGCACCGTCATGCCGGGTTTCAGGCCCCAGAACGTCAGCGCTTCGACGGGCTTGCGCCACGCGTCGCGCTCGACATTGGCGGGCGTGCGCCACGATCCGGCGACGGCCGTCTCCAGCGTGGGGTCGGGCTTCGTCGAGGCCTTGCCGGCATGCGCGACGGTGACGGCGGCAAGCGTGCTAAGCGCGATCAGGGCTGCGGCGGCGGCATGCTTCAGAGTGTGCATGGATGTTCCCCGTTGGGCGTTTCGGCGATGCTATGCACGCGTTGGTGAACGGGGCGCAAGGGGTGAGTCCGGGCACTTTGGCCCCGCCAGTTGTTGCGTGGGGGCGTGGGCCAAACCAATGCTGGTATTGTTGTTAAAGCGGCGGGGCGAGGCTCGCGCGGAACGCGAAGCGCGGGAATGGGCCAAGCGACGCTTGATGGCGCGCTTTCAGGCAGGGGCGATGGTGTCCCCAAGGCATGTGACGGACGCCGTGAAAGCCACGGATTCCCGCTGGTTTCAGGAGCGGTGAGTCTATAGCTTCGAACGTGGGACAACCCGTCGGCGAAAAGGATTTGGGACGGACGTCGGCGGATTGCACGAGCTGCGTAAAGCGGCCCGCGTTGGGGATTTGGGGATCGGGGAATTTCGCCATGACGCATTGGGGCGTCGGAGCAAGGCTCTTGTCGTGCGCGTCGATGCTTGTGCTCGGCGGGACATTCGCCGGCGGCGCGGCCGCGCATCCAAGTTCGCCGGGCTGTACGTCGATCACGCATCCGACGACGATCAATCACGACAAGAAATGCGTCACGGTCAAGAAGACGATCTACGGCGACGTCGTCAACAACGCGAAGGTCGGCAAGTCGCAATACGGCGACGAGAAGCCCGGCTTCTTCATCGGCGACGGCGGCCTGCTGAAAGGCAAGCTCGTCAACAACGGCGGCATCTATGGCGGTGAGCGGGGCGAGGGTGCGCTGACGCTGGGCGACGGCGCGGACGTGCGCGGCGGCATCTTCAACAACGGCAAGATCGTCTCAGAAGACGGCAGCGGCATCAGTCTGGGCTTCTACGAAGACGGCTGGCATGGCGGACCGCAAGAGGCGGCGCTGACCGGCAATATCGTCAACCGCGGTTACATCGGCGGCGACGACTATGGCATTGCGGCGCGGTACGGCACGATGTCCGGCACGCTGATCAACGAGAGCGGCGGCGTCATCGACGGCGACAAGGTCGGCGTTTACGTCTCCGATACGTTCACGTCGTGGAGCGGCGGGATCGAGAATTCCGGTCTGATTTCCGGGGACAGGTCAGGCATTCAGATCGGCGACTTCGGCTCTTATGGCGGCGAGGGCGGCGAGCACGGCGGCGGGTACAACGCCTTCAGCATCCACACCGACGACGGTGTGGTGTTCTCCGGCGGGATCGAGAACAAGACCGGCGGCGCGATCATCAGCAAGTCGGGTCCGTCGATCGCCGTCGGCGGCGCAAGCTTCTCGGGCGGCATCACGAACGACGGGCTGATCACGCAGTATCCGGGCTATGGCGGTGAGGGCCACGACTACGGCTACTCGAGCTTTGGCGGCGAAGGATATGACTCGCCGTACAAGGGCGTCGGCATCGTGTTCACGGCGGACACGGTCGAGGGCGGCCTCTTCAACGGCGTACACGGTGAGATCTATGGCACGAAGGGTCCGGCCGTTTGGATTACCGACAAGACGGAGAGTTTTTCGGGCGGCATCGCGAACTTTGGTCTGATCAAGGGCGCCAACGACGGCATCCGTATCGAAAGCGACGCGTTTTCGGGCGGGCTCATCAATGCCGGCGCGATCATCGCGACCTGGGGCGACGGGGTGTCGGCGACTTCGGCGTGGAGCGGCGATGTTTCGAACTACGGTCTGATCCTCGGCGCGCATGACGGGTTTGCGTATGACGGGTCGACGTTCGATGGCGACGTCCACAATGCGGGCTTGATCCTTGGCGGTCACGCGGGCGTTGCGATGAGCGGCGACGTGTTCGACGGCGCGTTCACGAACAGCGGGCTGATCGGCGGCGGTAAGACGGGCGTTTCGCTCGACTTCGACAGTGTCACCGGCGGCTTCACGAACAGCGGCAAGATCGTCGGCTTCTACGGCGACGGCGTTTCCATCACCGCGGGCACGTGGGGTGCGGCGGACGCACGCGCCGACATCGTCAATTCGGGCATCATCATCGGCGGCGAGACCGGCTTTGCCCTGAATGCGGGGACGGTGTACGGCGACTTCATCAACGACGGCGCGATCACCGGTTACGGTGAGAATACCGGGGTACACATCGTCGCCGACGCGTTCTTCGGCGACATCGTGAACAACGAGTCCATCGCTTCGCCCTATGACGCGTTGGTCGCGGACATCGATTATTTCGACGGCAGCTTCGCCAACACCGGCGACATCGCCGGCGGTGCGAACGGCGCGGTGTTCGTGCTCGGCGAGATGACGGGCGATTTCACCAATGGCGGTTCGATCAGCGGCGCCTGGGGGAACGGCGTCGACATCACGGTCGGCACTTGGGGCTCGAGCGACGCGCCGGTTGCGATCGCGAACACGTCTGCCGGCGTTATCTCGGGCAGCGCGACCGGCTTTGCGCTCAGCGCCGGTACGCTGCACGGGTCGTTCACGAATGACGGTTTGATCCAAGGCGGGACGACCGGCGCTTCGTTTGCGGCCGACACGTTCGATGCGCCGTTCGTCAATTCCGGCGACATCACGGGCGGCGTTGACGGCGTGGTGATGGTGTTGGGGGCGGCCTCGGGCGGGTTCACCAACAGCGGCTCGATCAGCGGCGAATGGGGCGACGGCGTCTCCATCAGCGTCGACACATGGGGCAGCGCCGATGCGCGCGCCGATATTCTGAACGCCGCGACGGGTTCGATCACGGGTGGCGAGACGGGCTTTGCGCTGAATGCGGGGACGGTCTACGGCGATTTCATCAACGACGGGCTGATCAGCGGCGAGGGCGAGAACACCGGCGCTCACATCGTGGCCGGTACGTTCAACGGCAATCTCGTGAACAACGAGACGATCACGTCGCCCTATGACGCGCTGGTCGCCGACATCGACAATTTCAACGGCAGCTTCGCCAACGCCGGCGACATCACCGGTGGTGCGAACGGCGCGGTGTTCATCCTCGGCGAGATGACGGGCGACTTCACCAACAGCGGTACGATCAGCGGCGAGTACGGCAACGGCGTCGATATCGCCGTCGACACGTGGGGTTCGACCGAAGCGCGCGTTGCGGTTACGAACGTGGCTGGCGGCGTCATCTCTGGCGGGGCGACAGGCTTTGCGCTCAACGCCGATACGCTGCATGGCTCGGTCACGAACGACGGGGCGATCGCCGGCGGCGTGACGGGCGCGTCGTTCGTGGTCGACACGTTCGATGCGCCGTTCGCGAATTCCGGCGCGATCAGCGGCGGCGTCGACGGCGTCGTGATGGCGCTGGGGACGGCGTCGGGCGGTTTTTCGAACAGCGGCTCGATTGCCGGCGCGATGGGCGACGGCGTCGATATCGTCGTGACGGCGTGGGGTTCGGCGGAGGCGCGGGCCGATATCGTCAACACGGCGGACGGTACGATCACGGGCGGGGCGAACGGGTTCTCGCTTGAGCTTGTGACGATGCACGGCGACATCGACAATGCCGGCGCGATTTCGGGCGGCAACATCGCCATGCTGGTCGCCGGCGGTGCGTTCGACGGCGCGTTCACGAATACCGGCGACATCGACGGTGGGGCGACGGGTGTTGCGCTGACTCTGGAGACTGTGACCGGTGCGTTCACGAACAGCGGGTCGATCGACGGCGTGAGCGGCGACGGCGTTGCGATCGCCGTAGGCACCTGGGGCGCGGCGGAAGCGCGCGCCGACATCGTCAACACGGCGACCGGCGCCATCACGGGCGGCGACACCGGCTTTGCGCTGAACGCGGGCACGGTCTACGGCGATTTCATCAACGACGGTGTGATCAGCGGCAGCGGCGAGAACACCGGCGTTCACATCATCGCGGGTACGTTCGTCGGCGATATCGTGAACAACGAGTCGATCTCGTCGCCCTATGACGCGCTGGTCGCGGAGATCGATACGTTCAACGGCAGCTTCGCCAACACGGATTCGATCGCCGGCGGGGTGAACGGCGCCGTGCTCGCGCTCGGCGAGATGACGGGCGACTTCACCAACAGCGGATCGATCAGCGGCGAATACGGCAACGGCGTCGATATTGCGGTTCAGACTTGGGGCTCGAGCGAAGCGCCGGTTACGATTGCGAACACGGCCGACGGCGTGATCTCCGGCGGGGCGACAGGCTTCGTGCTGAACGCCGGCGCGGTGCATGGCGCGTTCACGAATGACGGTACGATCGACGGCGGCACGACCGGCGCTTCGTTTGCGGTTGAGACGTTTGACGCGCCGTTTGCGAATTCCGGCGCGATCAGCGGCGGTGTGGACGGCGTTGTGATGGCG
>JAEUMM010000363.1 GCA_016792645.1 Alphaproteobacteria bacterium
CACATCGCGATCGACGAGGATGCCTTCCTCCTCCATGTCGGCAAGCACCGGCACCAACGGCCGCTCCAGCGTTTCATAGACGGTGGTCAACCGATCAGCGGCCAACCGCGGCTTCAGCACACCCTGCACCCGCAACATCGCATCAGCGCATTCGGCCGCATACGTCGTCGCATCCGGAATCGGCAACCGATCGAACGCCAACTGCCCTTTGCCCTTGCCCAACACATCGGCCTGCGCCGGAAGCTTGTGCCCAAGATGCGCGTCGGCAAGTTCCTCGAGATTGTGCGACCGCACGCCCTCTTCGATCACATAGGAAATCAGCATCGTGTCGTCGAACGGCGCGATGCGAATGCCATAGCGATGAAACACATGCGCATCGTGCTTGACGTCGTGCCCGATCTTCAGCACCGCCAAATCCTGCAACAACGGCTTCAATTTCCTGAGTGCCAACTCGCGAGGCACCTGTTGAGGCCCGCTGCCGCCAAAGTCCAACCCGCCGCCCGTCCCATGCGCCAACGGCACATAACAAGCCTCACCCGGCTTCACCGCCAGCGCCACACCGACAAGCTCGGACAAAACCTCCGACGCACCGATCGCGATCGTCTTCAGCGCAACGACGCCTTCCTGGTGCGCACGCTCGATCCAACGCTCCAGCATCTCGACCGTCGTCACGGTCTCGTACTTCCGCTCGAACGGCTTCATCAACGCCGCCCGATTGTAGACTGCGCCCGGCACCGCAAGCTTCTCGCCGCTCGCCTCAACGGGCGCCGCCGCTTTCACGCCGGCAACCTCAAGCTTCGCCGCCGGAACGTCGGCCTCGCTCATATCCCATTCGTTGGCGACGCGTTTGATCAGCGCCGCAAATTCCATCGCCTTCAAAAACGCCAGCAACTCGCGCGGATCAGGCTCGATCACGCCGAACTCGCCGATCGGCACCGGCACCGGCGCCTTATCGTCCAGCGTCACGAGCTTCTTCGAAATACGCGCCTTCTCGGCATTCTCGATCAACGTCTCGCGCCGCTTCGGCTGCTTGATCTCGCCCGCCTTCTTCAGCAGCGTCTCAAGATCGCCGTAGAGATTGATCAACTCCGCCGCCGTCTTCACGCCGATGCCCGGCACCCCCGGCACGTTGTCGGTGGAATCCCCCGCCAGCGCCTGCACGTCGATGACCTTGCTCGGAGGCACGCCGAATTTTTCCATAACCTCCGCTGATCGGATCGGCTTCTGCTTCACCGGATCGAGCAACTCGATCTTCCCGTCGACGACCAGCTGCATCAAATCCTTGTCGGACGAGACGACGGTAACGGTCGCCCCCGCACGCATCGCCTCGTTCGCATAAGCCGCAATCAAATCGTCGGCCTCATAACCCTCAAGCTCAATCGCCGGCACGCCGAACGCCCGCGTCGCCTCGCGGATCAACCCGAACTGAGGGATCAAGTCGTCCGGCGGCGGCGGCCGGTGCGCCTTATAGTCGGCGTAGATCTTGTTGCGAAAATTCGCCCTCGAACTGTCGAAGATCACAGCGAAATGCGTGGGCCGCTCGCCCGCCTTCGACTCGCGCAGCATCTTGAACAGCATGTTCGAAAAGCCCGCGACCGCCCCGATCGGCAAGCCATCGCTCTTACGCGTCAGCGGCGGCAGCGCATGGAACGCTCGAAAAATATATCCCGACCCATCGACGAGATAGAGATGGTCACCGGCTTTAATCGGCCGCGTCTTGACCGCCGCCTTCGCGCTCAATGGTGATCGGCCTCGGCCGCCGCCTTGGACAGCACGAATTTCCGGTCGCAATACCCGCACTCGACCT
>JAEUMM010000318.1 GCA_016792645.1 Alphaproteobacteria bacterium
GGCCACTCGAAGTGGCGCACGCGCTCCATGATCTTGTTGATGGTCGTCTGCGGAATTTCGATCTTGAACGGCGTCGGTTGAGACATGCGCTGAGGCCTCCCATGCTTCAAGCGACACATATCAGCGCCGCTGCCCGCGCGCACGTGAGTTCGGCGACCTTGCCGCCTGCCCATACGGCGACTAGGCTTTCATGACCAAACATTCACAGACAGGACGCGGACAATGCAGGCCAACGGCAAGATTTCGGTGAAGCGTCTGTCAGGCGCATTAGGCGCCGAGATCTGCGGCGTCGACCTCGCCAAACCTCTCGGCAACGACAGCTTCACAGCCATCCATCAGGCGCTGCTCGACCACTGCGTGATCTTCTTCCGCGACCAAGTGATGACGCCCGACCAGCACGTCGCCTTCGCCCGCCGCTTCGGCCCCATCAGCATCCACCCCTACGCGGCGGCCGTCGAAGGCCATCCCGAAGTCATGCGCGTCTTCAAAGAGAAAGAGGACAAGGTCAACTTCGGCGGCGGCTGGCACTCAGACATGACGTTCCTGGAAAAGCCGCCCTTAGGCTCCATCCTCTACGCCAAAGAAGTCCCGCCCTACGGCGGCGACACCATGTTCGCGAACCAGTATCTGGCCTACGACGCTCTTTCCGACGGCATGAAGAAGACGCTCGAAAGCCTGAACGCCGTCCATTCGGCGAATGCGCAATACGGCGTCGACGGCCGCAGCGAGGCAAACAAGAACAACGCCAAGCGCAGCATGAAGCCGGCGACCTCCGAAGACGCCGCCGAAGAAGTGATCCACCCCGTCGTGCGCACGCACCCTGAAACGGGCCGCAAGACGCTCTACGTCAACGTCGGCTTCACGCAACGCTTCGAAGGCTGGACGAAGAAGGAAAGCCAACCGCTCCTGCGCTGGCTCTACGAACACTGCGCCAAGCCGGAGTTCACGTGCCGCTTTACTTGGGCAACCAACTCGGTCGCATTCTGGGACAACCGCAGCACGCAGCACTATGCGCTGAACGACTATCACGGGTTCCGCCGCGAGATGCACCGCGTCACGGTCGAAGGGGATCGACCGCGATAGCGGAAGCGCACAAGTCTTACGGAGTTGTTAGTGCCGGGGCCCTAGTCTCCACGACAGCGCTGCCCGCCGGAACACCGGCGGATCGCCGAGATTTCGAGTCCGATTCGCGCATGCTTGCCGTTGGTCCTTGAGGCCGAAGGAACGGGCGCGCTCGGCCAGAGGGCAACGAGTTATGACCATCGTCGTCACGCCAACCGAAGACGTGCGCAATGCCGCCCAAAAATATCAAACGATCGTCGAGGGAACATACCGCGGCCTCTTGGAGGCAGCGCCTGACGCGATGGTCGTCGTCAACCGGGACGGCGAGATCGTGCTCCTGAATCTACAGGCGGAAAAGCAATTCGGTTACAGCCGCGACGAACTCGTCGGTCAAGAGGTGACGAACATCATTCCGCGCGGCTTCAGGGAGCGCCTGATCGCCGACGGCCTTCGCTCCGCCGAAGAAGCATTGGCGCAGCAAATCGGTACCGGAATCGAACTGACGGCGCTGCGCAAGGACGGCAGCGAATTTCCGATCGAGTTGATGCTGAGCCCCTTGGAAAGCACCGAGGGAATTCTGGTCACGGCCGCCATCCGCGACATCAGCGTGCGCAAGGCGGCCGAAGAGCATCTTGCGAAAATGGAAGCAAGATACCGCGGCCTATTGGAAGCGGCCCCCGACGCAATGGTTGTCGTCAACCAAGCCGGCGAAATCGTGCTTCTGAATCTGCAGGCGGAAAAACAATTCGGTTACAGCCGTGACGAACTCGTCGGCCAGAAGGTGACGAACATCATTCCGCAAGGTTTCGCCGAACGCTTGATCGCCGACGGCCTGCGCTCAGCCGAAGAGGCGCTGGCGCAGCAGATCGGCACCGGGATTGAACTCACGGCCCTGCGCAAGGACGGCAGTGAGTTTCCGATCGAACTCATGCTGAGTCCCTTGGAGAGCGCCGACGGAACTTTGATCACCGCTGCGATTCGCGACATCGCGACGCGACGTGAACTCGAGCATCAATTCCGGCAGATCCAGAAGATGGAGGCCGTGGGCCAATTGACGGGCGGCGTCGCGCACGACTTCAACAATCTTCTGACCGTCATCACCTGCGCGATCGAGGGCATAGCGGAAGCGGTCGCGGACAATCCCGAACTCTCGGCGATGGCCAAAAGCATCGACCAGGCCGCCGAACGCGGCGCACAGCTGACGCAGCGCATGCTGGCCTTCGCGCGAAAGCAGCCCCTTCAATCGCGCGCCCTCGACCTCAACGAGATCGCGACCCGCATGGCCGGCATGCTTCGCCGCATGCTGAGCGAAGACATCGACGTCAAGACGAAGCTGGGCACCGAATTGTGGACGGCAACCGCGGACGGCAATCAAGTCGAAGACGCGATTCTAAATCTCGCAATCAACGCGCGCGACGCAATGCCAACGGGCGGCAGGCTCGTTGTCGAAACGGAGAACGTCAACCTCGACAATCGTTACGCCGCGCAAAATGCGGAGGTAACGCCCGGCGAATATGTCTCGATCGCGGTAACGGATTCCGGCACCGGCATGTCGGCCGACGTCATGGAGCGCGCCTTCGAGCCGTTCTACACCACCAAGGAGGTCGGTCGGGGCACAGGCTTGGGTCTAAGCATGGTCTACGGCTTTGCGAAGCAATCGCGCGGCCACGTGAAGATCTACAGTCAGGTCGGCAGCGGCACGACGATCAAGCTCTTCCTTCCGCGCGCCGCACGGGACGCCGCCAGCCAAATCGCGGCCAAGTCGCACGTTCTCGAACGCCGCACGGGGAACGAGACGATCCTCGTCGTTGAAGACGACCCGTTGGTGCGCGGCGTGGTCCTGACGATGCTTCGGGGTCTCGGCTACCGCGTTCGCGAGTCCGCAGACGCGCGAGGCGCCCTCAAAATACTCAGCCAGGGCGACCCCATCGATCTTCTCTTCACCGACATCGTCATGCCGGGCGGGATGAGCGGTTGGGAACTTGTGGAGGCCGCGCGCATAAAGCGACCGGCGCTCAAGGCGCTGTTCACCTCCGGCTATTCGGATCGCATACTGAAGGAGCGCGCGCGGGGTGGTGCGGACATTCGGCTGCTGGCCAAGCCCTATCGGTCGCGCTCGCTCGGCGAGGCCATACGCGCCGTACTCGACCAGGACACGGATTTGCCGCGCTTGACACGCCAAGCCTAACGAAACCGCGCGCCGGAGCGTCAAGTCCCGGCGCGCGCGTTCGTTAGCGTATTGGATTAACGCGGCGGACGGCGGCAGTCGACGCGTTCGCCGTTCCGGCGACGCTCATAGCAGCGCTTCTTCCACGGCGGATCGCCGATGTCGATGTCGTCCTTCGTCGTTGTGGCGCCGATGACGCCGCCGACGACGCCGCCGACGACCGCGCCTGTGCCGATATCGCCGCCGGTCACGCCGCCGATCACGGCGCCTGTCGCAGCGCCGATACCCGCGCCCGTCAATCCACGTTCACCCGGCGTCGTACCGCACGCGCCGAGCGTCAGCGCCGCAAGAACCGTGGCGCCCATAAGCATTTGTTTCAACATGATAGAACCTCCGAGAACCTGCCTTGGGGCCTCGCTCTCGGAACGCGTGATTGCGCGAAGTGGTTCCTGAGGAACAGTGTAAACGACGCGCGTTCGCCGCATGACACGGCGAACGCGACATCGAACTCACGTCAAAGTGCGCCGTGGCACTGTTTGTACTTCTTACCGGAACCACAAGGGCAGGGCGCGTTGCGCTGAACCTTGCCCCAAGTCGAAGGATCGTTCGGATTCAGCGGCACCGGACGCCCGCCCATGCGCGGCGCGTTCGTCACCGTGCGTTGACCGGCCGGCACGTCGTCGTCGAATTCGTTCTCGCCGGTGTCCGGATTGATGTGCAGCGCCTGCATCGGCGGCAGCGCGCGCTCTTCCAGATCCGGCGGAGCTTCCAGCTGAAGCTGCACATGCATCAACTGGCGCGTCACCTGCTGGCGAATGCGCGCGAGCAACCCCTCGAACAGCAAGAACGCTTCCGTCTTGTACTCGTTGAGCGGATCGCGCTGGCCATACCCGCGCAGGCCGATCGTGTGCCGCAAATGGTCGAGCGTCACGAGATGCTCGCGCCACTCATGATCCATCGTTTGGAGCAACACCGCGCGCTCCACCTGGTTGACGATGTCGCCCGGCGCATTCTGCAACCGTTCGTTCCCGCGCGCGTCGGCGGCCTTGTTGATGCGCTCGATGATTTCCTCTTCGGCGATCCCGTCTTCCTTGCCCCATTTCTGGATAGGCAGGTCGATGCCGAAATACTCCCGCACGTCCGTCTCAAGATCCGCCGTCTTCCACTGCTCGGAATACGAGTTCTCGGGCACATAGCGCTTGACCAAATCCTCGATCAGCTGATGGCGCATGCCGATGATCGTGTCATGCACGCTTTCCGCGCCGATGAACTCAAGCCGCTGTTCGAAGATCGTCTTGCGCTGATCGTTCATCACGTTGTCGAACTTCAGCAGGTTCTTGCGGATTTCGAAGTTCCGCTGCTCGACCCGCTGCTGCGACCGCGCGACCGCGGCGTTGACCATGCCGTGGCTGATGGCCTCGCCCTGCTTCAGACCAAGCCGCTGCAACATGCCGTCGAGCTTATCCTGCCCGAAGATGCGCATCAGATCGTCGTGCAGGCTCAGATAGAATTTCGAATGTCCCGGGTCGCCTTGACGGCCCGAACGGCCGCGCAACTGGTTGTCGATGCGCCGGCTCTCGTGGCGCTCCGTGCCCAGCACGTACAACCCGCCGGCCTCAAGCACCTTCTTCCGCGCCTCGGCGATCTCCGCGCGGATGCGGTCGATCACGCGCTTCTTCTCGGCCTCGTCTTCGATCCCGATCGTCTCGATCGCGATACGCATGTCGGCGTTGCCGCCCAGCTGAATGTCGGTGCCGCGGCCGGCCATGTTCGTCGCGATCGTCACCGCGCTCGGCTGGCCCGCTTGCGCGATGATCTGCGCTTCCGTCTCGTGATAGCGCGCGTTCAAAACGTTGTGCTTGATCTTTTCTTTCTTCAGCACCGCCGCCAGCGACTCGGACTTCTCGATCGACACCGTGCCGACCAGAACCGGCTGCCCGCGTTTCGAACAATCCCGGATGGTCTCGACGATCGCCGCGTTCTTCTCCTCGATGGTGCGATAAATCTCGTCGTCGTCGTCGACGCGCGCCACAGGAACGTTCGTCGGGATCTCAAGCACGTCGAGATCGTAGATTTCCATGAACTCGTTGGCCTCGGTCGAAGCCGTACCGGTCATGCCCGCAAGCTTGGAGTAGAGGCGGAAATAATTCTGGAACGTAATCGAGGCCAACGTCACGTTCTCAGGCTGAATGACGGCGTTTTCCTTCGCCTCCAGCGCCTGGTGCAGACCTTCCGAATAACGCCGGCCTTCCATCATACGGCCGGTGAACTCGTCGATGATGATGACCTTGTTGTCCTTGACGATGTAGTCCTTGTCCTTCTGGAACAAGCGATGCGCGCGCAGGGCTTGGTTCACGTGGTGAACCAGCGAAACGTTGGCGATGTCGTAAAGCCCGCCCTCCGTCATCACGCCGTTCTTGGCCAGCCAGCTCTCGACCGCCTCGTTGCCCTCTTCGGTCAACGTGACGGTGCGCTGCTTCTCGTCGAGTTCGTAATATTCCGGCTTCAGCTCCGGCATGAACGCGTCGATGACCTTGTAGAGGTTCGAGTTGTCCTCCGTCGGCCCCGAAATGATCAGCGGCGTCCGCGCCTCGTCGATCAGAATGGAGTCGACTTCGTCGACGATCGCGTAGTTGTGCCCGCGCTGCACCATCTGCGCCTTCGAGTACTTCATGTTGTCGCGCAGATAGTCGAAGCCGTACTCGTTGTTCGTGCCGTAGGTCACGTCGGCCGCGTACTGCTCGCGCCGTTGCGGATCGCTCAGGCCATGCACGATGCATCCGGTCGTGAGCCCCAGAAACCGGTAGACTTGTCCCATCCACTCGGCGTCGCGTTTGGCGAGATAGTCGTTCACGGTAACGACATGCACGCCCTTGTTTGACAGCGCATTCAGATAGACGGGCAGGGTGGCGACCAGCGTCTTGCCCTCGCCGGTCTTCATTTCGGCGATATCGCCCTCGTGAAGCACCATGCCGCCGATCAGCTGCACGTCGAAATGACGCTGCCCCAGCGTCCGCTTGGCCGCCTCGCGCACGGCGGCGAAGGCCTCCGGCAGAAGGTCGTCCAGCTTGCGGCCGTTCGCGACCTGCTCGCGGAATTGGATCGTGCGCTGCCGCAGTTCGTCGTCCGAGAGTTTGACGAACTCAGGTTCGAGCGCGTTGATCCGGGGGACTTTGGCGTAAAGGGGCTTCAATCGACGATCGTTGCTGGAGCCAAAAATCTTCTTGGCCAGCGTGGTCAGGCCGAGCATCTGGAAAAGTCCTTGAACAGAGAAAGGGAATAGGCACCTTCACCGCCCATCGCGGGAGGTTCGCCTCCAAGAGGTACGGAACAGGGGGTTTCGTGCGAAGCCGTGGCGGGACAGATAAGCGGGCCCCACCCCCCTGTCAACGCGACCGGAAAACAAGAATACACAGGTGTTGCATCCGCGGAATTCGGCCGTTCTTGACCGGTTCTAATAGGACGGGTACTGACAATCGCCGTTGCCGCCGGAATCATCGGTGACGTCGCGTCCACGACGCGGAAAGGGAACGCATCAATGGCCCCGCCTGCGGGCAAGTCTTCCAAGGCAGCTGCCGCGACAAAGGCCGCGCCGGAACCGGCCCAGAAGGCCGCGAAGACCCATCCTCCCGTTTCCCCATTGGCTCCAAAATCGCCCGCCAAGCTTGCCCCCATCTCCGGCGTACGCATCGGCGCGGGCCAAGCCGGAATCAAGTACGAGGGCCGGGACGACGTCTTGATGGCGGTGCTGGCGCCGGGGACGACCGTCGCAGGGGTTTTCACGACATCGAAGACCTGCTCGGCGCCGGTCGACTGGTGCCGCGCCGCCCTGGCCCAAAAGTCCGCGCGCGCTTTGGTCGTCAACTCGGGCAATGCCAACGCCTTTACCGGCCGCAACGGCGTCGAGGCCGCGCGCGCCACCGCTGAGGCCGCCGCCGCCGCCGCAGGCTGCAGGCCGCAGGAGGTCTTCCTGGCCTCCACCGGTGTCATCGGCGAACCGCTGCCGGTCAAAAAGATCACAGGCATCCTGCCTGACGTTTATGAGAATACCGGCGCGACGGCGTGGGACCAGGCCGCCCGCGCCATCATGACAACGGACACTTTCCCCAAAATGGCGACGGCCACCGCCATGATCGACGGCCAAGCCGTCAAGATCAACGGCATCGCCAAGGGCTCGGGCATGATCGCGCCCGACATGGCCACGATGTTGTCCTTCGTTTTCACGGATGCGGCGATTCCGCCGGACGTGCTGCAGCAACTGCTGACGCAAGGCAACGAAATCAGCTTCAATGCCATCACCGTCGACGGCGACACTTCGACCAGCGATACACTGCTGCTCTTCGCGACGGGCAAGGGCGCACGACACAATCCGATCACGCGCCTCCTCGACAAACGCCTCGACGACTTCCGCGTTAAGTTGAACGGCCTGCTTCAAGACCTTGCGGTCCAAGTCGTGCGCGACGGCGAAGGCGCGACAAAACTCATCCGCATCAACGTCAGCGGCGCCGAATCGCCGGCGGCAGCGCGTAAGATCGGCCTCTCGATTGCGAACTCGCCGCTCGTCAAGACGGCCATCGCCGGCGGCGACGCCAACTGGGGCCGCGTCGTGATGGCGGTCGGAAAATCCGGCGAAGCGGCCAACAGGGATAAGTTGTCGATCAAGTTCGGCGGCCACCGCGTCGCAACGCAAGGCGTGCGCGACCCGAACTACAGCGAAGCTCTGATGACCCGCTACATGCAGCGCGCGGAGATCGAAATCGACGTGGACGTCGGTATCGCCAAGGGCGCGTTCGGCGTCTGGACCTGCGACCTGACCCACGGCTACATCAGCATCAACGGCGACTACCGCAGCTAGCGCCTTCTGTCTCGCCTTGAGACAGTGCCCAAGGCGTTTACCGTCGCGCGCCTCAATCCGCTCTAACGGCACACCGCATGCAGCCACTTCTGACAGGCGCCGCTCTGGCGTCACGGAGAGGCGCGATGATCAAGAAGCTCACTTCGTTGCTGCGTGATACGTCCGGCGCGACCGCCATCGAATACGGCATGGTCGCGGTGTTGATTTCGGTGGCGATGCTCATAGCACTGACCTCGATCAGCGTCAGCGTGGGCGAGATTTACGAGCTCATGGTCGGCGCGTTCTAACCATGGCGTTCTCATTGAGCCCCGGCTCCAGATCGGCCACACTGCAATCCGCCCAAGTGCAACGGATTGCGATGTCTCACGGCCAAACGAAACTCGTCCTTGTCGTCGCCTGCGCGCTGATCGACGCCGACGGCCGTATCCTTTTGGCACAGCGGCCCGAAGGAAAATCGATGGCGGGCCTCTGGGAATTCCCGGGCGGCAAAATCGAAACGGGCGAGAAGCCGGAAACGACGCTGATCCGCGAACTCAACGAAGAGCTCGGCATCCGCGTGAAGGAAGACTGCCTCGCGCCCTTTGCTTTCGCGTCCCATGGTTACGACGCCTTTCACCTTCTGATGCCGCTATATCTGTGCCGGCGTTGGGAAGGCATCGTCGTCGCGCGCGAAGGCCAAAAGCTCGCCTGGGCGCGCACGAACGAACTCGCCAACTACGCCATGCCGCCTGCGGACGTGCCGCTGATCGCCCAATTGCGCGACTTGCTGTGACGGCCGCTACGGCGGAACGCCATTCGTAAAATTTGAACTGTTACCACCTGTTAAGCCCGATCGCGCCACTCTCGCCGGGAACGCCGAACTGCGAGGTGGGCGATGCGCGTGCTGTCACGAGTCCTAAGATCGTTCGCCGCGAATGAAAGCGGCGCTACCGCTATTGAATACGGGCTGATCTGCTCGCTCATCCTGCTCGCCATCTTGGCCGCGGTGCAGGCTTTCGCCAGCGGTACGACTGCGATGTACGACCTCATCGCCTCGGCGATGAGCTAGGTCGGCTTCTTCGCCGGCGACCAGCCCGTCAGATAAACGATCTCGAACGTCGCCGGCACCCGTCCGTCGGCGCCGCGAAACGTCTCGCCGTAAATCTCGAACGCCCGCCCCAAAACGCGCCGCTTCAGGAACGACCGCCGCCGCTGGGTCAGCACGTTCGTTTCTCCCATCCCGCGGAGATCGGCGAGCAGCTTCAGCGGATGCTCATAGCGCACCGTGATCGCATCAAGGTCCGCCACCGGTTGCCCGAACCCCGCTCGCTGCAAAAGCGCACCCGCGTCCCGAACATCCACCAGCGGCGACACGCGGGGCGAGAGGCCGCCCTCGATCTCAATCTCGGCCTTGCCCAAACACGCGCGCAGCTCGTGCAGAGTCTGCCCGCCGAACAGCGCCGCCAAGAACAGACTGTCGGGCTTCAGACTGCGCCGGATCTGCGTCAGCGCGCCGGGCAAATCGTTCACCGCGTGCAGGGTCAATGCGCTGACATAGAGGTCCAGCACGCGCTCACCGAAGGGCAGGCGCTCTTCCTCGAAAACCAAGCCGCCTGGCGGCACAAACCGCGCGGCGGAGTCGCCCCGCAACCACGCGATATCTTTGACGTCGGACGCCGGTCTCGCGCCACACCACACCGCGCGCGCGAACGGGCGCGGCGTCGCCGCAATCCGGTCGCCCAGCTCCTCGCCCACGGCATCCGCCAGGAAAGAGAACTGCGCGAATCCCGGTGCCGCCCGGTCGCGCCGGCGACGCCGCAATCGCGCATCGAAGATCTGAGGTACGTCGCTTGTCACGGGATCAAGTCTGGCACGCCAGCCACGCGCCCGTCATTATCGGTCGATGGATCTGACCGCCTCCCGCTTCGCACGCCTTGCTCGAACGGCCGGCCGCGCTGCGCTCGATCTCGTCCTGCCGCCGCTCTGCCTCAAGTGCCGCACGCCGGTGGCCGAGCCGCAATCGACCTGCGGCAAGTGCTGGGCGGAATTGCGTTTCCTGGCGCCGCCGCACTGCGCACAATGCGGCCTTCCGTTTCCGCACGATCTGGGTGAAGGCGTAAAATGCGCGGCCTGCATCGCGCGACCGCCGGCGTTTGCTTTGGCGCGCGCCGCGCTCGCCTACGACGACGCGAGCCGCGATCTCATCCTCGGCTTCAAACACGGCGATCGCCTCGAACCGGTGCCGCTCTTCGCGCGTTGGATGGTAAGCGCCGGCCGCGATGTACTGGACGGCGCCGACCTGCTTGTACCCGTGCCCTTACATTGGCGCCGTCTTGTCGCGCGCCGCTACAATCAAGCGGCGGAGCTCGCCCACGCCATCGCTCGCCGAACCGGAACGCCGGTCGAAGCGAACCTCCTCACCCGGACCAAGCGAACACGCAGCCAAGGCGAAATGGTCTCGGCGCGCCAGCGCATGCGAAACGTCGCCGGCGCATTCGCCCTCGCGCCGTCGCAGCGCAGCAAACTCGAAGGCCGCCGCGTCGTCGTTGTTGACGACGTCTTAACGACCGGCGCCACGCTTGGCGCCTGCACGAAGGTGCTTTTGCGCAACGGCGCGGCTTCTGTGTCATTGATCACATTGGCGCGCGTTGTGCGCCCGTTAAGGCTCGACCTATAATCTCTGACAGGTGGGCGGGATCCCCCGGCGATCTATATCGTTGGCCATTATGCAGACGCTTGATTTCCAAATGTCCGCGACGAGTGCGACCTCAGAAGCCCCGGCCAAAGTGGTCGTCTACACGACGCTGTTGTGCCCCTACTGCCACCGCGCCAAGGCGCTGCTGCGCAAGAAGGGCGTTGCGTTCACCGAGATCGACGTGGGTATGGACGCCGAAAAGCGCGCCGAAATGACCACGCGCGCCCACGGCCGCCACACGGTCCCGCAGATCTTCATCGACGGCAAACATGTCGGCGGCTGTGACGACCTCCACGATCTCGACGATCAGGGCAAGCTTGACTTGCTCTTGGACGAAGCCACCCGCTAACCTGCCCGAATGACAGGCACATTCCGCGCAGCCTGTGTGCAGATGCGCACGGGCCTCGACGTCGCCGCGAACATCGCCGCCGCCGAAAAACTCATCCGTGAAGCCAAGCTTGCGGGCGCCGCCTTCGTCGCCACGCCCGAAATGACGTCGCTCTTCGAAGCGGAAAGCGACGCGCTCTTCGCCAAGGTTCGCATCGAAGACGACGACGCCGCGCTCAAAGCCTTTCGCCGGCTTGCCGAGGAATTATCGCTGTGGCTCCTGATCGGTTCGCTGCCGATCAAGGTCGGCGAACGCCAATGCGCCAACCGCCAATTCCTCATCAACGCGAAAGGCCAAGTCGTCGCCTGGTACGACAAGGTCCACATGTTCGACGTCGATCTCCCGGGCGGCGAGACCTATCGCGAGTCCCGCAACTACCGCCGCGGCGAACGCGCCGTCGTTGCCGACATGCCGTGGGGCAAACTGGGCCTCAGCGTCTGCTACGACCTGCGCTTTCCGCATCTCTACCGCACGCTCGCCAAAGCCGGCGCATCGTTCCTGGTCATCCCAGCAGCGTTTACCCACACGACCGGCCAAGCGCATTGGCACGTCCTGCAACGCGCCCGCGCCATCGAAACGGGCTGCTTCGTCATCGCTCCGGCCCAAGGCGGCAAGCACGAGAACGGCCGCCGCACCTTCGGCCACAGCCTCATCGTCGACCCCTGGGGCGAGATCCTGGCCGAGGGCGGCGAAGACCCCGGCATTGTCGTAGCGGACATCGACCCGGCGAAAGTCACAGAGGCCCGCACCCGTGTCCCCGCCTTGACCCACGACCGCCCGTTCACACTTTCTTAAGCAGCCCGGCCGCCCACTTGGAGCCCGCCTTGCGGCGCGTCGCGTTAGCAGCCATGCTTTGGGACTGCCAAGGGGCCGGGGAAACGGTAGTTGCGTCATGATCCGATACCAGCTCGTCTGTAAAAAGGACCACGCCTTCGAAGGCTGGTTCCGCGACAGCACAGCCTACGACACGCAGGCCAAGAAGGGCCTCCTTGCGTGCCCGACCTGCAATTCGAAGCAGGTGAAAAAAGCCCCCATGGCTCCCGCCGTATCCAAGAAGGGCGAACTCGCCGAAGCCGCGGTCAAAGCGAAGGCCATGCGCGAGTGGGTCTCCAACGTCCGCAAACACGTCGAGAAGAACGCCGAATACGTCGGCGAAAAATTCCCCGACGAAGCCCGCGCGATCCACTACGGCGACGCCGAAGAACGCCAAATCTATGGCGAAGCCACCGTCGAAGACGCCAAGGAACTCATCGAAGAAGGCATCCCCGTCGCGCCGCTACCCAGCCTGCCGCGCGCGGATTCTTAAAACGAATTACCGTCCGCGCAGCGCCGCGGCGACCTGTTCGGCCGAGAACGTCAGAGTGTTTGTCGT
>JAEUMM010000459.1 GCA_016792645.1 Alphaproteobacteria bacterium
GCGAGGCCGCGGGCTATGGCGACGCACTGGCGCAGGCTCTCGCGTCAATCATTGGGCTTGAGGGCCTTACGATCGAGATTTGCGGCGCCTGGGCTTGGATCTCCGGAAATACACGGGTCCACAGGGAGAAGTTGAAGGCCGCGGGGTGCCGGTGGGCGCCGGCGAAACAGCTTTGGTACTACCGGCCGGCGGGCTGGCGCGCGTGCAAGCGCGGCGCCGAGTGTTCGATGGACGATATCCGCGCGAAATACGGGTCCGCGCGCCCCTATGCCGGCAAGCGTCGATCGCCGATCGCCGCCGAACGCCGCGACGCCGCAGACGCTTAGCCGGGCGATCGGCTCCCCGCGATGCGCTGAACGACGGATGTGCCGATGCCCAACTGCGCCGCGAGCTTGCGCTTGCCGACACCCGCTTCCAAGCCGCGGCGCACTTGACCTTCAACCGCCGCGGCAACGCGCGGCCGGCCGCCGACCCTGCCCTTTTGCTTCGCGCGTTTCAGTCCCGCGCGCACGCGTTCCACGATCATCGCGCGCTCGAACTCGGCAAATACAGCCGTCATGCCGAACATCGCGCGGCCGGCCGGCGTGGTCGTGTCCAATCCCTGCTGATGCAGATAGAGCCCGACACCCTTCGCACGCAGCTCTTCGAAGAAGTCGACCAAATCGCGCAGAGACCGCCCAACTCGGTCGACCGCCCACGCCGCCACCAAATCAACCTCGCGCCGCGCCACGGCCTTGCAAAGGGCATCAAACGCTGGCCGTCGCTCGCGCCCCTTGGCGCCGCTGACGCCATGGTCGACAAACACCTGCGCAACTTCCCAACCGCTGCGCAGCGCCATCGCCTCAAGCTCTTGCCGCTGATTGTCCGTCGACTGCCCGTCGGTACTCACCCGCACATAAATCGCCACACGCTTCGACATCGCGCACACATCCCTTTGCGCTAAGACACGTGGAGTCGCCTGATACCGAATTCAACTGATTGCCGTACCCCAAAACCTCAAACCCAAATCGCGCACAATCCCGCCACGCTCAGGCGCTCACGCCCAAGAGGTTATCCGTACACCCCGACACGCGCCCGCGCGGCATACACGGGTCACTCCAGCGGCACCGCTCGCGCACTTGCAACAGACGCCCCGCCCGTCATACCGGTGACCGCTTGGCCCCTATCGCGTGGCCAACCCCAAATGCGCCGGACTTCGCCACCAGGAAGCGCAGCGCCTGCGCGACCGTGAGCCCCTGTGCCCAACGCAGGTGAGCCAGGATCGCCGCTTCCTCTGCGCTTAAGGTGGTTTGCACGCGTACGCGCCGCCGGTGAGCAGCCCGTCTCATCGATCGTTCGATCAAGGATATCGTCCGCATGCGCAGCCTCCTGTGGAAAAGGCGATGGTGCGGCATTTCGAGAATCTAATTCTCGATTGGGGGCGTCGCACCGTTCCCCTGTATCCCTCGTGTATCCAATGTACACGAGGGATCGGGGATTACGGCGCAGGCACTTAGATTCCCCCGGCAAATATTGGTGAGCCCAGATGGGATCGAACCATCGACCCTCTGATTAAAAGTCAGATGCTCTACCGCTGAGCTATGGGCCCCCGAACCGGGGGAGGGCGGAAACTACGGATATGGGCGGTGGGGGTCAATCCGGCGTCCGCCTTATCCGGGGCGCGGCAATTTGTAGTACCTGAGCACGCGGTCGTAGAGGTAGCGGGTGTCCTGGTAGACGAAACCGACCTTTTCGGCGACGCGGCGGGAGGCCGTGTTGTCGGGCCGCAGATAGCAGTCCAGCGCGTCCAGGTTTGAGTTGGCGAAGGTGTGGGCGATGGCGGCTTGTGCTGCCTCGGTCGCGTAGCCTTTGCCGTGCGCGGCTGTGACCGTCGACCAGGCGACTTCGATGCGGCCAACGCCTGGCGTCGGCATGGCGCCGACGCGGGCGACGAAGCGGCCTGTTGCCTTCTCCAGCGCGCAGAAAAGGCCGTAGCCGTTGTCGCGCCAAAATTGCTCCGTAGCGGCGACGCGCGCTGCGAGTTGATCACGCGTCGGTGGGCCGGTGAGGAAGAGCCAGTCGATCACGACCGGCTCGTTGAACATCGCGAAGAGGTCGTCGAGGTAGCGCGCCGAAACGGGCACGAGGGTCAGTCGTGCCGTTTCGACGCGCGTTTCGCTCATCGTTCTTTAGAGACCCGGGACCGGGAAGCGCGAGCAGAGGATGCGCGTTTCTTGGCGCAGGCCTTCCAGGCGCTTCGGGTCGGCGTGGTTCTTCATCGCTTCCATCATGATGCGGGCGAGTTGTTTCATTTCGCCCTCCTTCATGCCGCGCGTTGTCGCCGCCGGTGTGCCCATGCGTATGCCCGACGGGCGCAGCGGCGGGTTCGGGTCGTCGGGGATCACCTGCTTGTTCGTCGTGATGCCGGCGTGGTCCAGCGCCTTTTCGGCGACCGCGCCGTTGATGTCGAAGCTCTTCACCACGTCGACGACGAGCAGATGGTTGTCGGTGCCGCCGGTCGCGAGATAGGCGCCGGCGTTGGTGAGTTCCATTGCCAACGCTTTCGCGTTCTTCAACACTTGCGCGGCGTAGGTCTTGAACGCGGGTTGGGCGGCGAGTTTCAGCGTCACCGCCGTCGCCGCGACCTGGTTCATGTGCGGGCCGCCTTGCAGGCCCGGGAACACCGATTGGTCGATGCCCTTCGCGTGATCCTTCTTGCAGACGATGAGGCCGCCGCGCGGACCGCGCAGCGACTTGTGCGTCGTCGTCGTCATGAAGTCGAAGCCGGCGTCCATCGGGTTGCGCATCACGCCGCCCGCGATGAGGCCGCCGATGTGGCTGACGTCGGCCATCGTGAGGGCGCCCACTTCATCGGCGACTTGCTTGAACAGAGCGTAGTCGTAGTCGCGCGGATAGGACGAGTAGCCGCAAACGACGAGCTTTGGTTTTTCCTTGCGGGCGACGTCGCGCAGTTGGTCGAAATCGATGGCGCCGTTTTCCGGGTTCGTTTTGTAGCGGACGAATTTGTAGATCTTGCCCATGTGCGAGACCGGCGCGCCGTGCGTGAGGTGACCGCCGTGGCTCAAGTCCATCGCCAGGATCGTCGAGCCGGGTTCGATGAAGCCCAGATACACCGCTTGGTTCATCGGCGAGCCGGAGAGCGGCTGCACGTTCGCGTGCTCGGCGCGGAACAGCGCCTTCGCGCGATCGCGGGCGAGGTTTTCCATCACGTCGACGAACTCGGTGCCGCCGTAGTAGCGGCGGCCCGGATAGCCTTCGGCGTATTTGTTCGTGAACGCGGAGCCGAGCGCGGCGTAGACCTCCGGGAACGTGTAGTTCTCGGACGGGATCATTTCGACGCCTTCGCGCTGGCGTTTTTCTTCGCCGATCAAGGTGTCGTAGATTTCGGGGTCGGTCGCCTTCAAAGCGGCGCGATAGTCGACAGTCATGATGGGCCTCCTCAGGTTGCGGTCGACGCAAGCGGATCGGCCCAGGCGCGCGGCACTCTCCGAAACCCCGCCTTCGCGCTTCCCCGTGGTTTCCCACGCTGACGCCAGTTACGCGACGGCGGCTTGCAGGCGGCTTCGTCGGGCAACAGGTCGCGCGGGAGGCGGGCTTAAGTCAAGGGCCCAAAGCACGCGGGGGCGCGGCAAATGCTAGTTCCGCCGCATGCGCCAGACGTCGTTGCTGTAGACAAAGATCGTCTCACCGCCCTTTTCGGTCGAGTACTTGCCGCCGGTGATGAAGAGGTCCGGGCCGTTGGTCCAGGCGGCGACACCGCCGCGCGGCGACCAGGGGGCGTCTTGGCGGCGCCACGTCTTTCCGTCGTCGGAGACGGCCATGCCGCTGCCGAACGTGCCTGAGCGGTTGGCGCCGACGAGCCAGAGCTTGCCGTCGTAGACGACGGGTGTGCCCATCGGCTTCTCAGGTGCGATCTGTTCGGCTTCGCGCCGCCAGGTGATGCCGTCGGCGCTGGACCAGACATCGTTGGCTTGCGGGCCGTCGATGACGCCGCCGCCGAGTAGGAACATTCTGTCGCGGAAGACGATGACGTTGCCACCGGAGCGTGCCGACCATGGCGCCTTCTCGACGACGCGGGTCCAGACGAGGCCGTCTTGCGACTTCCAGATTTCGGACGTCGCCTTGTCGCCGTTGTACCCGCCGACGATCCACAGCGAGCCCTTGAAGCTCGCCGCCGCGTAGAAGATGACGTGCGGCAGCGACGGCGACGTGCCGACCTGCTCCCACTTCTCGTAGTCGCGCGTGCGTTGGATAACGGGGTCGATCTGGAAGTCGAGATAGTTGCCTTTGAGTTTACCCAGCGCGTAGGTCACGCCGCCGTGCTCCACGTAACCGAGGTAGGCCGAGTTCATGCCGCTGAACGGCATGGGCGTCTTGGTCCACGTGGCGCCATCGCGCGAGGCCCAGGTGCCGTCCGGATGAAGCGCTATGAAACGGCCGTCGGAGGCGACGTGGACGGGGTAGTTGTAGCTTGGCCCAAAGGCCGCATGTTCGGTTAGGCGCTCCCACTTGTACGCGGTGGGATCGGCGACGGCTGACGCCGAGACAAAGAGAGCGACGATGACGATGAGAGTGGCGCTCTTGATCATCGCGTTACCGCGTCACGGGAACATCGGCAGCATGTCGATGCCGGTGCTTTCCGGATAGCCGAACATCAGGTTGAAATTCTGGACGCCCTGCCCGCTTGCGCCTTTTGTCAGATTGTCGATGGCGGAGATGAGCGTGGCGCGGCCCTTCTTCTTGTCGGGGACCACGCCGATGAAGCAATGGTTGCTGCCGCGGACGTGGCGCGTTTGCGGCGTTTGGCCGAGAGGCATGACGTGGACAAAGCTCTCGCCGCCGTAGCGCTGCGTGAGAGCGCCGTGCAGGCGCTCGGCGGTGCCGCCGTTCAGCGCGCGCACGTAGATCGTGTCCAGCATGCCGCGATTCATCGGCATGAGGTGCGGCGTGAAGGTGATTTGCACGGGCTTGCCCGCGGTCTTGGTCAATTCTTGTTCGATCTCGGGCATGTGGCGGTGGCTGGCTACGCCGTATGCGTGGATGCCCTCGGAGACTTCCGTGTGGAGGTTCGCCTGCTTCTCGCCGCGGCCGGCGCCAGAGACGCCGGACTTTGCGTCGATGATGATCTCATCGGGATCGATCAGCTTCTGTTCCAGCAGCGGCAACAACGGCAGGAGGGCCGCCGTCGGATAGCAGCCGGGGCAGGCAACGAGGCGCGCCGTCTTGATGCGCTCGCGATTGAATTCCGTGAGGCCGTAGACGGCTTCCTTCTGCAGGTCCAGCGCTTGATGTTCGTGCGCGTACCACGTGCGGTACGTGTCAGGGTTCTCGAGCCGGAAGTCGGCGGAGATGTCGATGATGCGGACGTGCGCCGGCAAATCCCGCACGACAGTTTGGGTCGTGGCGTGGGGTAGCGCGCAGAACGCGGCGTCGACGTTCGACCAGTCGACTTCCTTGATCGTCGTCAGGCGCGGCAGGTTCAACATCAGGAACTGACCAAAGACGTCGGCCATGGACTCGCCCGCCTTTCGGTCGCCGGTCAGCGCCACGATCTCGGCATGCGGATGGCGCGCGAGCAGGCGCACGAGTTCGGCGCCGGTGTAGCCGGAGGCGCCCAAGATGGCGACGCGCGTCTTCGCTTTGGTCATGGCACTCTCTAGTCCCGTCGATTTGAATTGCGGAAGAAAGGCCGCCGGGCGGCCGCTGTCAAGTTTGCCGCGTGCGCGACGCTTCCAGCCCTAGCGAACGGGCGGCCGCCGGCGAAAAGTAATCGTCGGCCGGAGCATATGCGCCGTCTTCCGCGCGTGGCCGTGAAACATCGTCATGTTTCGTTCGTAGAGGTTTTCCATCTCTCAGGCGACAGCAGAGAGGAGAGAAAGCATGGTCACGAATGTCGCGTTGTGGAACAGGATCGCTTGTTTCACGCCGGATGATCCGCAGGCGGACTTTCGGTTCACGGATCGGCTGGCGCGCGAGAACGGATGGTCGAAGGCGTTCGCCGCGGGCGCCGTCGAAGAGTACAGGAAGTTCGTCTATCTGGCGGCAGTGAGCGAACGCCACGTCACGCCGTCGGACATCGTCGATCAGGTTTGGCATCTGCACCTGACCTTCACGCGCTCGTACTGGGACGATCTGTGCGGCGCGGTTTTGCAGAAGCCCTTGCACCATAACCCAACGCTGGGCGGGCCTGCTGAACGGGCGCGCTATCGGATGCAGTATGCGCAAACGCTGGCGCTATATCAGCTCGAGTTCGGGTGTGCCGCGCCTGCCGCCTTTTGGCCGGACGCCAATGTGCGCTTTTCCGGCACGGCGCATCAGTCGTGGGTCGATCGGCGCACGCATTGGGTTGTCGCCAAGCCCGACTGGCGCGGGTTGACGGCGGTCGCGCTTGCCTTCGTTGGCGTCGCGACGGCGGGCAATGCCTATGCCGCCGGCGGGCCGGTGTTGGCCGGGTTGGATGCCGATGACTTGTCGCTCTTGGTGGCCGCGGTCGTGGTGATTGTGGTGCTGTCGGCGATCGGGAGCGCGCTGGAAAACGCCGGTCGAAAGAAGAAGCGCAACGACGGCGGCGACAGCGGTGTCGTCTTCAGCGTTGACGGCGGCGGCTCGCGCAAGGGCGGCAAGTCCGACAAGGACGGTGGCGAAGGTGGTGAGGGTGGCGAAGGCGGCGGCGGGGACGGTGGCGGAGGCTGCGGCGGCGGTTGCGGCGGCGACTGAGGACTCAGAGCCCCTGCGGTTTGTAGTGGATCGTGCGCAGCGCCGTGACGAGGCCCTTTTCGATCGCGTGATGCAGCACGGCGGCGCGCTGGAGTTCGTCGGCAAAAGCGCTCATGCGCTGACGGCGGAACGGCTGTGGGATCGCCTTCAGCCGTTGCGCGATTTCCACCGCCTGAGCGAGACCGGCGCGGATCGCCGACATGATCTGCTCGTTGACGACCACTTTGGCGCGCGGCTCGAGTTTTTCCGCCTCGAGCGTTTCGGTCACCACCGCGTGCGGATGCAGCATGACCTTGTGCGTCGGGCCGGCGATGCCCTGCGCGACAAGCGCCGCGACCGAGGGGTCGGGCGCGTAGAGTTCGTCCATGAAGAGACGGCCGGCCGGTTTGACGGCGGCGGCAATGGCCTTGGTCGCCGCAACGGGATCCGGGGACACCGAAAGCGCACGCAGCGCCATCAGCGCATGATAGCGCCCGGCGCGCAGCTCCGGCTTTTCCGGATCCCACGCGGCGGGCTTCAGGAATTTGCCGGATGGACCCGGCTCCCCCAATTGATGCTTCAGAAGCGACGGATCGGCTTCGAAGACTTCGATGTATGCGCCGGTGTCGGTCGCGACCTGGCCCAGGCCGCCGACACTGCAACCGACGGCGCCCACGATCATGGTCTTGTTGATGGTGAGCCCGGCTGCGCCTTCGCGCGCGGCTGCAGCTTGGCCCGGCAGGAAGCTGCCGCGACCCCATATGTCCTGCGCCACGGCGAGCCAGGACTGAAACTCCGTCTCTTCTTCTTCAAGCGAGCGCCAGATGTCGGGATCATAGTCCTCCGACACCAGAATAAGCGGTTGCTTGCGTTGGGCTGCGGCTGGCGGCATTGGCGCGCAATACTCGAATTACTGACGCGGCCAATGTGGAGGGAATGCCCTCAATAGCGGGTTAACGGATCGTTGCCGGAAGCGGCAGGTGCCAGTCGCTATTGCTGCCCCAGCGATAGGAAAAAGTTCCATATCTCCGCCGTCGCGTTCACTTCTTGGCTTGTCTTGCCCAACAGCATGTCGGCGACGACGCCGGTGCGCGCACCCGGCCACGTGTGGCCGCCGCCCTCGATCACGATGTGTTTGAGCGGGGCGTTCTTGCACGCGTATTCGGTGACCACGGCCTTGGTTTCGTCGCGGCCGACTTTGTCCAAGGTTACCGTCTCCTTCACGCCGTCACATGAATTGATGCGTTTGAAGGCGGCGATGGTGTCGTCGACGCTTCGGACTTGTCCCAAGTTTTGGCGCGTCTTGGTCGCGGCGATTTGGCCGCCGGCGAAGGGCATGTACTCGTCATCGGTGCCGTGGATGAAGAGAGCCGGCAGGCGTTTGGCCTTGCATTGCCAATCGACGGGCTGGTTTGCGATCACGGGCGCGATGCCGGCGATGCGGTCCCACAATTCGCAGCCCGCGCGCATCGCCATCATGCCGCCGTTCGAGGCGCCGGTGAGATAGACGCGCTTCGCATCGACGACGCGCTCGCCTTCCAGCTGCGCAATGATCTCGCGGGTGAACTCCACGTCGTCGACGTTGGCCGCGGCGCGCTGCAGCAAGTCTTCCGACTGGCGGCCGTCGTTCCAGTTGTTGTCGAGGCCTTGCGGATAGACGACGGCGACGTTCTCCTTCGCGGCGAATTCGTCGAAGCGTGTGTAGCGGCGGGCGGCGGCGGCGTTCTGGCGACCGCCGTGAAAGACGATGATCAGCGGGATTGGGTTTGGAACGTTCGTCGGGGTGATGAGCGTGTATTTGCGGCTGAGGCCGCCCACGGCGACAGCGCGATCGCGCTCGGCCGCGTGGAGCGGCGCGAGCGTTGCGATAAGGCAGAGCAGCACGAGCGCCGCACGGCGCACGCTCATGGTTTGCGCAGACGTTCGTAGTCGGCAGGTTTCGGCTTCGGCGGGAGGCCGAGTTCGATCACCAGCGCCTCGAGGCCTTTCCAGTCAACCGGTGCGTCGGTCGGCGGCATATCGAACGTCGCGCGGACGGCGTCGACTTCGTGCGTTTGCTTGCGCTGGAGTTTTTCCGTCCATTGCCCAAGCTTTGCGAAGCGGTCATAGACCGGTTGAACGCGCGCCTTATAGCCGGGGGCGTCGATCGAATAGTTCGTGCATTCGAAACAAACGTCGAGCGTGCCGATGACCTCGCCCTTGGCGTCTTCGAAGACGAAGCCGTGGCGCGGAACGAAGCAGGCGCCGAGTGCTTGTTCGCCCGTCGCGACCGTGAAGGCGTGTTTGACGCGCTCGGCCTGCTTGGCGTCGAGCGTGATGCCTCTGCCGGGCACCGCCGTGGCATCCAGCGTGTGGAAATCGCGCATGATGCCGGGGTTCTTGGTTGGGTCGGCGTCGTAGAGATAGACCCTTACGGTCGCCGCTTTGGCGAAGAGTTCGGCAGGCGGAGGCGCGCCGGCCCACGCGTCGGCGGCGGCGGCAAGCATGGCGATGAGCATGATGGAGACGGATAGACGCATGGCAGTCCTCCCGAATCGGCAGGCGGTGAGGGTATCAAAACGGCGCGTCGAGGGCCTTGCAGACGAAAGCCATCAGCGGCTTGGCGGCGCGAAAGGATTGCTCGACTTCGTCCAGTAACGCCTCTGATTGCGCCTTTTTCGGGGTTGTTTCGCGGGTGGCGAAGAAGCTCTTGCGCTTGATGTCGGCGATGTAAGGGTGTTCCGCGTCGAAGCCCTTTGGCGGACGAGCGAGGGTTTCGCCGTCGATGCCTTTGAAGGTTTTGGCAAATGTCTTGTCCTCGACGACCTTCTTCCATGCTTTCGGATCGTCGGCGATGGCGCGGCGGACTTTGTTCAGCGCGTCGGGTTCGGGCATCCAGATGCCGCCGCCGAAAAACACTTCGTCGGGCGCGAAGTGCATGTAGTAGCCGGGCACGTGCGCGTTCTTGCCCAGCGCGTGGCGGAAGTGGACGCCGGCGTGCGTCTTGTACGGGCTCTTGTCCTTGGCAAAGCGCACATCACGATAGATGCGGAACATCGAACCGCCGTTCGGCCGCGGGTCGGCGACCATGTGCTTTGAGATTTTCGCGAGGCGCGGGGACATGGCGGTGATGAAGTCGCTGAGCGGGGCGACGACGGAGTCCTTGTAGCGTTGCTTGTGCTCCTCGAACCAGGCGCGTTCGTTGTTCTGCGCGAGTTCCTTGAAGAACGCGAAGAAATCCTTGGGCAGGCCTTTGAAGGTCGACATGCTTAGCTCGCTTTTCGACGACGGCGCAGCGTCTTGGTGTAGGCGTTGACGAGGTTCACGACAGCATCTTCGAAAGCTTGCGTGTAGAGGTCGGGATGGCCTTCGAGGACGGCGGCGCGCACAGCACCGACGACGGCGCGCGAGGCGACAAACGTATCCAGCCGCGTCGCGCCGTCAATGCGCGGCAGGAAGCTTGCGGTAAGGTCGATCGACCGGCCCAGAGTCTGGGCGGACTCGTGTGCGACAACCGCCTTGACCGCGGCGCGGCGTGTCGCCGGGCGACCGTCGAAGGCATGGATCAGGCGGCGCAACGAGCGGCGCAAAGGGTCTGGGTGGCGCTTGGCGCCGTCGGCCTCGAGTGCCGCCATTTCGGCGCGCGCCATTTGGACCAGGATTGCGTTCTTGTCGGGGAAATACTGGTAGAGCGTGCCGACACTGACGCCGGCGCGTTCGGCAATGCGGTTGGTGTTGAAATGCGCCTCGCCCTCGCGCTCCAGAATCTGAGCAGCCGCCTCGAAGATGGCGGCGCGAGTGGCCAGCGCGCGGCTCTGTTTTGGCTTGCGGCGCGGCGCTGCCGTTGATTTCCGCATGCGGGCGCCTTCTCCACAATACGCGAGTTCTGGAAACTGAATGTAGCTCATATTCTGGCCGTCACTGCAACGGGAGCTGACGATGACGTGGGCGACGGAGCGATTGGAGATGATCAAGGCAGGTACCGTGGATCTGCCGCCCGTTGTGCAGACTTTGAAGCTTGGGCTCATCGAAGATTGGGGGCCGGGATGGGTGCGCAAGCGCTGGCGCGGTGTCCCCGAAACCTTGAACGTGGACGGGTCGATGTTCGGCGGCTACATCGCAGCCCTCGCCGATCAGGTGCTGACATTCGCGGCGATGACGGTGGTGCCCGCGGAATTCGCATTTCGCACCATCAATCTGCAGGTCCAGTTCTTTCGCATCACACGCGGCGAGGAACTCGTCATCGAAGGTCGCGTGGTTGCGCAAAGCAAACAAACGATCGTCGTCGAGGCTGCCTTTCGCCAAGACGAGACTCTGGTCGCGCAGGCCAACGCCGTGCAGCTGCTACGGCCGTTCGGTCGCGCGTAGGAACGAAGAGCGCAGAGCAAGACGAGATTGCGCTCGCCCTCGGACCGCGGGCTAGTGCTTGTCCGGCGCGACAGAGAGCTACGATCGCGCGAATAACAAAAGGGCGCTCCGTTGCCGGAGCGCCCCCTTCCCCACTGCTTTTCCGCGTGGTGCGGGAAATATGTGCCGTTAGCGCTTCGAGAACTGGAAGCTGCGGCGGGCTTTGGCGCGGCCGAACTTTTTGCGTTCCACCATGCGGCTGTCGCGGGTCATGAAGCCGTGCTTTTTCAGGACGGACTTCAGGTCGGGTTCGTAGTTGA
>JAEUMM010000465.1 GCA_016792645.1 Alphaproteobacteria bacterium
AAGATTGGTGGGTGATGCAGGGATCGAACCTGCGACCCGCTGATTAAGAGTCAGCTGCTCTACCAACTGAGCTAATCACCCGTCCGGCCCGATAGGCGCGGCCTCGCGCGGTGGGAGGTCATGCCCGGTGCGGAGAGGGCGTGCGTATAGCAACCCTACCCACGCCTGTCCAGGAAGTCCGCGCCCGGCCGGCCAATCGGCCGCAAGCCCTACTGAACCCGCGACAAACTCACCCCGCCGTCGACCACGACCGTCGCGCCGACCACATAGTCGCCCGCGCGCGAGGCGAGGTAGATCGCCGCGCCCGCCATGTCCTCGTCCGTGCCGATGCGCTTGGAGGGAATGCGCTTGGCGACGTCGGTGCCCTTGTCGCGGGCGTCGACGTTCATGTCCGACGCGAACGCCCCCGGCGCGATCGCCGAGACGACGATGTTGTCCTCGATCAGCCTCAGCGACATGCGCTTGGTCAGATGGATGAGCCCCGCCTTCGACGCGGCATAGGAATACGTCTCCTGCGGATTGACCGCGATGCCGTCGATCGAAACGATGTTGATCACCTTCGAAGGCCGGTCCGCACGCGCCGCCTCACGCAACGGACCATGCAGCGCCTGCGTCAGAAAGAACGGCGCCTTGACGTTCAGGTCCATCACCTTGTCCCAGCCCTTCTCCGGAAAGGCGTCAAACTTCTCAAGCCACGCCGCGCCCGCGTTGTTCACCAGAATGTCGAGCTTCGGCTCATGCTTCCCGTACGCGGCGGCCAGCGCCTTCGCCCCCGCGACCGAAGAGACATCGATCGGCAGGGGAATGCAGGTGCCCCCACCGGCGGACAATTCCTTCGCCGCCGCCTCGCACGCCTCGGCCTTGCGCGAGGAGATGTAGACCTTCGCGCCATGCGCGATGAAGCCGGCCGCGATCATCTTCCCGATCCCGCGCGAGCCCCCGGTCACCAACGCCGTCCGGCCTTCGAGAGAGAACAAATTCCGCATCTGAATTAGCCTTTCGCTTGCGACACGAAGCCACGTTCTTAGCACCCGCCCCACTCTTGTCCAGCCGCCGCCACAATTGCGCGTCCATATCGCCCCGTACCCGCCGGGAGATCCGCCATGACGCGCCTGCCTCTAGCCCTGCTGCTCGCCACCGCCGCGCTGGCCGGGTGCGATAACAAAGAGTCCCAAGGCCCCGCCACGTCGACGGAAGCCAACCTGAACTACGCCGCAGCGCCCGAGCCGATGGCCCCGCCCGTCGATGCCATGGCCCGCGGCATGATCGGCGGCGAAGACAAGCGGGTTCAATCCGGCGAATCCTATGTCTACGACCACAACATCTCGATCTCGATGGCGAGCGAACACATCAAGGCGCGATTCGAACGCGCACGCGACCGCTGCCAAAACGACCCCGCGCTGAAGTGCAAAATCACAGCCGCCTCGTTCCGCCTGGTCGGCGAACCGGACGCCCCGCTGCCCATCGCGAACCTCAGCGTCGCCCTGCCCCACGACGCCATGGCCCCGTTCGAAGAAAGCCTGCTCGCGCTCCTGCCCGGCGAAAGCAAAGACGACGTCGTCGTCCGCGCACGCAACACCAACGCGCAGAACGTCACAAATCAGGTGAGAGACATCGACGCGCGTCTCGCGCAACTGTCGAACTACCGCGACCGCATGATGGATCTGTCGAAGCGCGGCGGCGCCAAAACCGACGACCTGATCAAGATCGAAGGCGAAATCTCGCGCACCCAAAGCGAGATCGAACAGATCGAAGGCCAACGCCGCGACCTCGCCGACCGCATCGCCAAGGAAAACCTCTCGATCTCCTTCGAAGCGCTATCGACGGTCAGCGACGCGTTCCAGCCCGTGCGCGACGTCTGGCAGGAATCCTTGCGCGTCATGGGCAACAGCGCCGCGGCCGCGCTCGGCCTCATCGTCGCAATCATCCCCTGGATCCCGCTCTTCCTCGGCGCGTATTTCCTGATCCGCTGGCTCTGGCGCCGCCGCCGCGCAAAGGCGTAACGCCTAATGAAGTCGTCATGGCCGGGCTTGACGATCGTTGACCTTACAGCAGGTTCGACGCCGATCGCGGAATATCGACGCCGCGGTGGATCTGCACGCTGAGCAGCAGCCCGAAGCCGAACAGCACGGTGATCAACGCCGTGCCGCCATAGGAAACAAGCGGCAACGGAATGCCCACGACCGGGATCAACCCCATCGACATCGACGTGTTGATGAGAATGTAGAGCAGGAAGTTGAGACACACCCCCATCGCGACGAGCCTTCCGAACTGACTTCGGGTGTCGAGGGCTATCATCACCCCTTGCGCCAGAATGGTGAGGTAGAGCCCCATCAAGATCGTCAGCCCGAACAGCCCGAACTCCTCGCCCAGCACCGTGAAGATGAAGTCCGTCTGCTTCTCCGGCAAGAAGTTGAGCCGGCTCTGCGTGCCCTCGCCGAACCCTTTGCCGAACACGCCGCCGGAGCCAAGCGCGATCTTCGACTGCAGCGTGTTGTAGCCCGAGCCCAGCGGATCGGTGTCCGGATCGAGGAACGTATAAACCCGTTGCTTCTGATAGTCCTTGAGCACGAACTCCCACCCCACCGGCACCGCCGCAACCGCAAGCACGATGACCGGCACGATGATCTTCCAGCTCAACCCCGACACGAACAAAAGCCCCGCGCCGACGGCGATCAGAATGGTCGCTGTCCCCAAATTGGGCTGCATCAGAACAAGCCCGGCAGGCAACGCGATCAGCAGCAGCGCGCCCAACAAACGCGTCGGCCGCGACACGTCCTCCACCAGAATGCCGTGCAGAAAACGCGACAGCGCAAGGATAAGCGCAATCTTCATCAGCTCCGACGGCTGAAGCTGCAACGGTCCGATATCGATCCACCGCTCTGCGCCTTTGCCCATGCGTCCGAAGAACTCGACCGCCACCAGCAGCAAGAGCGACACGCCGTAAACCGGATAAGCCAGCTGAAACCAGATGCGGATGTCGATCAGAGCAACCGCCAACAGCAGCAACATGCCGATGCCGAAGCGCACGATCTGCCGGTCCGCCCACGGCTCGAAACTGCCGCCCGCGACCGAATACAGCAGCACAAACCCGATGCACGACGTCACGGTGATCAACGCAACCAGGAACCAGTTCATGGCCCGCAGCTTGCCCACCACCCGAAGCTCGCGGCCCGTCGGCCCGAAATGGTCGTTGAGCGGCATCGCCTCTACGCCTTCTCGCTCGCGACCGCGACGGTGCGCGACGGCGGCACGAACAGCTTCTGCCGCGCCGGATCACGCTGCGCGACGAGGGTCATGACGTCCTTGGCGATCGGCGCCGCGGTCTTCGACCCGCCCCCGCCGTGCTCGACCACCACCGAAATCGCATAGCGCGGCTTGTCCACCGGCGCGAAGGCGATGAACAGAGCGTGATCGCGGAATTTCCAAGGAATCGAATCCGCACTGCGCCCCCGCAGATCCGCGGTCAGCCGCCGCACCTGCGCGGTGCCGGTCTTGCCCGCCATGTCAAAACCTTCGATGTC
>JAEUMM010000467.1 GCA_016792645.1 Alphaproteobacteria bacterium
GCTCGCGGCAATGGGCGCGCTCGCGTCGCCCGCTCTGGCTCAAGATGCAGATGAAGTTACGGACGAAATCGTCGTGACCGCGACGGGTCGCGCCGCGGCGATCCAAGACGTTCCGCTGGCCGTTACGGCCGTAAGCGGCGACACGCTTGAAAACAGCGGCGCGAACGATCTTCGCGACGTGACGCAAGTTGCGCCTTCCCTTTCGATGGGCACGGGCCAATCCAACTCCTCCGGCACTTCGGCCCGCATCCGCGGCATCGGCACCGGCTCTGATAACCCAGGCTTTGAATCCGCCGTCGGCATTTTCATTGACGGCGTGTATCGCGCCCGCGCCGGCGCGGCGTTGGCCGACCTTCCTGAACTTGAGCGCGTCGAAATTCTGCGTGGTCCGCAAGGCACGCTGTTCGGCCGCAACACCTCCGCCGGCGCCATCAGCGTCGTGACGGCTGGCCCGGACTACGATCCTGGCATGTACATCGAAGGCACGTACGGCTTCGACGACCTCGAAGAATATGGTCTGCGCGCTGGCGTGAACATTCCGGTCACGGATAGCTTCGCGATGCGCTTCGATGGTTCGGTGCGCGAGCGCGCCGGCTACATCACCGACATCGTCTCAGGCGACGACATCAACGATCGCAATCGTTGGACGGGCCGTGCGCAATTTGAGTTCGACGTTTCGCCCGACGCTTCGGTGCGGATCATCGCTGACGCGGCTGGCACGGACGAAGTGTGCTGCGGCACCACCCCGCTGATCTACGGCCAAGCGCAAGGCGCGCTTGCCGCTGTCGCTGCTGGCGTCGGCCTCGGCGCATTCGTCTCGCCGCCGATCGATGTCGGCGGCCGCCATATGGCGGTGACGCCTGCGTTGCCTGGCCTTCCCGCGCTCGGCCCGGGTTTGCCAGCTCAATCGGCGACCAATGCCCGCGGCTACGGCGAAGAAACCAACGAAGAAGGCATTTCCGCACAGGTCGATTGGGACCTGGGCAACATGAACTTCACGTCGATCACCGCGTTCCGTCACTGGGACGCCACCCGCAGCCAAGACATCGATTTTGGCGTCGTCGACATCGCCTATCGCGACGGCCTCGACGTTACGTTCGAGAACTTCACGCAGGAATTCCGTCTGCAAGGCGAGAATGGCCCGCTGAACTGGCTGGTCGGCGTGTTCTACGGCGATGAGGATCTCGACACCCGCGACACGATCCGCATCGGCGCGCACGCGAACCTCTATGCAAACGCGCTGACGCAGGGCAACACGGTCGATAACCCGTTCATCCCAGGCACCCAAGCCTGGTCGTTGATCGGCGGCCCCGGCCCCGCTGGTTGCCAATTGTATGACTCTTCCGCCGCAGCCGATCCGGACAGCGTCCCGTCCGTGTTCTACTGCTTGTCGGACAACCCGTTGACGCCTGCCGTGTTCGACCCGAACCCGTTGCTCGCCAACACTTACCTGATCGGCAACACTGCCGGCCAAGGCCAGCAAAACGACTCTTGGTCAGTCGCAACGCAAAGTCTCTCGGTCTTCACGCACAACGAAATCAGCCTGGGCGAGAATCTCGTCTGGACGATCGGTCTGCGTTACAACCAGGAAGACAAGGATATGACGGCGAGCCTGCTCTCAACCTCGAACTCCTGCGACTCGCTCCGAGTCGTGGAATTCGGCACCGGGGGCTTGATCACCTCGCTGCTCGCGACGCCGTTCGCGGGCATCATGAACATCGCCTGCAACCCCGCGGTCAATCCGATCGTAAACGGCAACTGGGCGTCGTCGCGCAGTGAAGAAGAGTTCAGCGGCACGACTTCGCTGGCCTACCACCTGAACTCCGACACGATGCTCTACGGCGGCTACTCGCGCGGCTACAAGGCGGGCGGCTTCAACGTCGATCGCTCGGGGTTCCCGATTACGCCGGCCACGCTCAGCACCGCTGGCATCAGCGCCGATCGCCTCGGGTTCGAGCCGGAATTCACCGACGCCTACGAAATCGGCCTCAAGGCCACGATCTTCGGCGGCACGACCACGGTGAACGTTGCGGGCTTCTACCAGCAGATCCACGACTATCAGCTGAACGCCTTCAACGGCTTCAACTTCATCACCCGCAACATCTCGGAAGCGATCTCGCAAGGTGCGGAACTGGAAATCTCTTCCCGTCCGACCGACAACCTGACGCTCACCGGCGGCGTGGTCTACACCGACGCGTTCTACGACGTGCGGACGGACTTCAACCTGCCAGGCGTGGCCGATCCCTTCGGCCGCAACGTCATCGAATCTGGCACGCCGTTCGCGTTCGCGCCTGAATGGACGGTCACGGGCGGCATCGCCTACGAGCAACCGCTCGGCGGCAACCTCCGCGCCCTGTTCTACCTGGACGGCCGTTGGAACAGCGAATACCGGACGCAAACGCTGAGCCGCGAGGCCACCGGCGCAACCGACAACGAAGCTTATGCGATTTTCAATGGTCGCATCGGCATCGGTCCGGAGAACGAGCGTTGGTCGGTTGAGCTCTGGGGACGCAACCTGCTCGACGAAACCTACTACGTCGGCGCATTCGTGCCGCCGCTGCAGGACAGCAACTCGAGCCTGACGTTCTCAAACTACACCGTGTATCCGAACGAGCCGGCGACCTACGGCGTCTCGCTCCGCCTGCAATACTGATCAGTCCAACAGGACTAAACTTGACGGCCGGAGCGAAAGCTCCGGCCGTTTTGTTTTGGCGCGACGCAGCCTAGCTTGGCGCGCCATGGACCTCGCCGATCTCGACGTGCTGATCGTGGACGATCACGAAGCGATGCGCGCGCTGCTGCAACGTGTGCTCGCGAAAGCTGGCGTCGCGCACGTGCGCGCGGCGGCGAGCGGCGATGAAGCACTGGCGGCGCTCAGGGAGCGGCCTGCGACCTTGATCCTGGCGGACAACAACATGCCAGGCATGAACGGCATGGCCTTCCTGAAGGCCGTGCGCGGGGAGAGCGGCTTCGGCGCGCCGAAGGTCATCATGGTGAGCGGCAACGTGGGCGAAGCGCACGCGCTGGATGCCAAAGCAGCCGGCGCCGACGACGTGCTCGTGAAGCCAGTCGCGCCAAGCGCACTCTTGGAGGCGATCAACGCCCTATTCGCGGTTTAGCGGCAGCGTCCCGCGCAGCATCTGCAGGATGATCGAGAAGTCCTTGCCGCCATAGCCGCCGCGGACGAGTTCGCCGTAGAGCGCCTCGGCCGCGCCGCCGAGCGGTGTTGGCGCGCCGGTGACATCGGCGGCGTCCTGCGCGAGCTTCAGATCCTTCAGCATCATCGCGGAGGCAAAGCCGCCTTCGTAGTCGCGGTTTGAGGGCGCTGTCGGCACCGGGCCCGGCCACGGGCAATAAGACGTCATCGACCAGCACTGGCCCGAAGCCTTCGACGAAATATCGAAGAACTTCTGGGCATCGAGACCGAGCGCTTCGGCAAGTGCGAAGGCCTCGCTGGTGGCGATCATCGAAATGCCGAGCAGCATATTGTTGCAGATCTTCGCCGCTTGCCCCGTGCCGCTATCGCCGGCGCGGATGATGGCTTTGGCCATCGGCTTC
>JAEUMM010000469.1 GCA_016792645.1 Alphaproteobacteria bacterium
GCCGTCGTGTTCGCTGACACCCCGTCCACCATCCGCCGCCCCGCGCCCATGCTGGGCCAACACACCGACGAAGTTCTGCGCGAGTTGGGCAAGAGCGCCGCGGATCTCGCAGCGTTACGCGCGTCCGGCGCCGTTGCCTGAACGCCGGCGCTTGCCAACGACCAAGCCCGCCCGCTAGCGTCGATTCACACCGCTATTTTCAAACCGCGAAAGCACACGCACATGTCCCTGCCGCCAGTCTTGAAGAACCGCTTGTCGATCCCGGTGGTCGGCGCGCCGCTCTTCATCGTCTCCGGCCCCGAACTCGTCATCGCGCAGTGCAAGGCGGGCATCGTGGGCTCGTTCCCGGCGCTGAACGCCAGGCCCGCCGATCTGCTCGACAAATGGATCGAGCGCATCAAGAACGAACTCGACGACCACGAACAAAAGACGGGCAAGCAAGCTGCGCCCTTCGCGGTGAACCAGATCGTCCACACGTCGAACGACCGCGTCGCGCAGGACATGCAGGTCTGCGTGAAGCACAAGGTGCCGATCATCATCACCAGCCTCCGCGCCCCTGCGGAGATCGTGAAGGCGACGCACAGCTACGGCGGCGTCGTCTTCCACGACGTCATCAACATCCGCCACGCGAAAAAGGCGGCGGAGGAGGGCGTCGACGGCCTGATTCTCGTCTGCGCAGGAGCCGGCGGCCACGCGGGCACGCTCTCACCCTTCGCGCTCGTCCCCGAAGTCCGCTCGTGGTTCGACAAAACGATCCTGCTCTCAGGTTCGATCGCGAACGGCGCGAGTGTCCTCGCCGCGCAAGCGATGGGCGCCGACCTCGCTTATCTCGGCACCCGCTTCATCGCCACGACCGAAGCCAACGCCGACCCGCGCTACAAGCAGATGCTGGTGGATTCGGTCGCGAACGACATCGTCTACTCGAACCTCTTCACCGGCGTGCACGGCAACTACCTGGGCCCGTCGATCACCGCCGCCGGCCTCGATCCCGTCGCGCTGCCCGAGGCCGACAAGTCGAAGATGAACTTCGGCTCCGGCGGCAACATGGAAAAGAAGGCCTGGAAAGACATCTGGGGCGCAGGCCAAGGCGTCGGCCAAATCCAAGACATCACGCCCGTCGCCGACGTCGTCGCCAAACTGAAGCGCGAATACGAAGAGGCGAAGCAAAAGCTGGCGGCGTGAACTACCGCTTGATCGGCGCGCCGGGCGGCGTGTGCCACCGGCGCAGCATTTCGACGGCCAGAAGCAGCAGCGACGAGAAGATGATGAGCAGCGTCGCGACGGCCAGGATCGTGGGGCTGATCTGCTCGCGGATGCCCGACCACATCTGACGCGGTATGGTGCGCTGCTCCGGCCCGCCGAGGAAGAGCACGGTCACGACCTCGTCGAACGACGCCGCGAAGGCAAACAGCGCGCCGGAAATCATGCCGGGCGCGACCAGCGGCAAGGTCACGCGGAAGAACGCGGTGATCGGATCGGCGCCCAGGCTCCCGGCCGCGCGGATCAGGTTCCGGTCGAAGCTCGACAGCGTCGCCGTCATCGTGATCACCACGAACGGCACGCCCAAGGCCGTGTGCGCCATGATGATGCCCAGATGCGTCTGCGCCAGTCCGATGCTGGAATAGAAGAAATACATCCCCGCCGCCGCGATGACGATCGGCACGACCAGGGGCGAAATCAGCAGCGCCATGAAGAAATCGCGGAACGGCATGTTCGATCGCGCCAACCCGATCGCGGCCAACGTGCCCAGCACGGTCGCCAGAAAGGTCGAAGCGATCGCGATGACAAGGCTGTTGCCGATGGCCTCCAGCCACTGCGGATTGTCGACGATGTCGCTGTACCAGCGCAGCGAAAAGCCGCTGGGGTCCAGCGACAGCATCTTCGACGTGAAGGTGAAGTACGGCTCGGCGTTGAACGACAGCGGCACGATGATCAGCAGCGGCGCGATCAGGAACACCATCACGCCGATCGCATACGCCTTTGTGAGCCCGCCTTCGATGCGGCTCCAGCCGAACTTGCTCTCGTTCTTCTCAGCCATCAGCCCAGCCTCAACCGGTTAAGCCCGATGACGCGCGCATAGATGACGTAGAGCACCACCACGCCGGCCAGCAGAATGCCGCCCAGCGCCGCCGCCAGACCCCAGTTCAAAGACGTCTGCATGTGGAACTGGATCATGTTCGAGATCAGCTGACCCGTCCGCCCGCCGACCAAAGCGGGCGTGATGTAGTAGCCAAGCGCCAGAATGAACACGAGCAAACCGCCCGCCGCGGCGCCCGGCAGCGTCATCGGAAAATAGACGCGCCAGAACGCGGTCCACGGCGTGGCGCCGAGAGAGATTGCGGCCCGCGTCAACGCCGGCGGCACGGACAGCATCACGCTGTAGGTGGGCAAGATCATGAACGGCAGCAAGATATGCGTCATCGCAATCAGGGTGCCGGTCATGTTGTGCACGAGCTCCAGCCGCGCCCCGTCGCCGCCGAAGAGCGCAATGCCGTCGTTCACGATCCCGTTCGTCTGCAACAGAGCGATCCACGCCGTCGTGCGCACCAGAAGCGACGTCCAAAACGGCAGCAGGACGAGGATGAGAAGCAAGTTGCGCGTCCGGTCGTCCTGCCGCGCGATGTAATAGGCCAAGGGATACCCGAGCACGAAGCAGAGCAGGGTCACGAGCCCCGCCACCCACAACGTCCGCTCGAACAGCATGATGTAGACTTGATCTTCTTCGGGCTTGGGCACCCATTTTCCGTCGGCCGTGCGCGTCTGATCCAGCGCCGACACGTAGTAGCCCATGGTGTTCGTCGCGCTCGCGTGGCGCAGCGTCCCCCAGACTTCGGGATCGCTCCACTGCAGGTCGACCGCGTTGAAAGCCTGCGCGTAAGGCGGCTCGAACGTCGAGGCCACGCGCGCCGTCTTCATGATGAGCGAACGCATCCCCGCGCGCTCGAAATTCATGCGCGTGGCGACTTTGCCGATCCGCCCCTCGCGCTCCGCCCGCACGAGATCGTCGGCGAGCGCGGAGTAGGCGCTGAACGGCGGCCGCCCCTTGCCGTTCCATGCGCGCAAGGCTGCCGCGGTGCGCGGCAAAACCTCGGCGACCGTCGGATCGCCGATCGAGCGGCTCAGCATGTTTCCGATGGGCAGCAGGAAGGTGAGCGTCAGAAAAGCAAGCAGAGGCAGCACCAAGAGGAACGTCCCCCGGCGCGCGCGCTTGCCCGAGCGTTTGAATTGCTCGGCCAAGCTTTCCTGTGTTGCGATCGCTGTCCCCATCTCCCCCTGCCTTAAGCCCGCTACTTAGCGAGCCAAGCCGCCCACCGCTGGTTCAGCTCTTCCTGGTGGTCGGCCCACCACAGGAAGTCGATCTGAATCGCGTTGGCGGAATTCTCGGGCGCGTTCGGCATATGCACCTTCATGTCGACGTCCGGCTTGCCGTGATACGTGCTGACCAGCGGCAGCGAAGACTTGCGCGCCGGCCCATAGGCGATCCACTGCGCCTGATCGGCCAACCGCTGCGTGTCGGTGGCGAAGGCCACGAACTGCGTCGCCGCGTCGAGGTTCTTCGTGCCCTTCACGATGCTCAGAACGTCCAGCTCTTGCAGTTGTCCGTCCCAGATGATGGCGAAGGGCTTACCCTCCTTAACCTGCGCGTCGAAGATGCGCCCGTTATAGGCCGTCGTCATCGTGACCTGGCCGTCGGCCAAAAGTTGCGGCGGCTGCGAACCCGGCTCCCACCAGATGACGTCGTTCTTGATCGTGTCGAGTTTCTTGAACGCGCGGGCCACGCCTTCCTTCGTCGACAGCGTTTGATAGACCTGATCGCCGGCAACGCCGTCCGCGCGCAGCGCCAGCTCCAGATTGATCTTCGGGCTCGTCTTGCGCAGGCCGCGCTTGCCCGGGAAATTCTTCACGTCGAAGAAATCGGCAAGCTTCGTCGGCTGCGTCTGAAACTTCGACGAGTCGTAGGCGACGATATGGCTGAACACGATCGTCGTGACCGCGCACTGCGTGATGCCGTTCGGGATGAAATCCTGCAGCGCGGGCGTGCCGTCGGGCGCGGCGGGCAGGGTGCCGGCGTCGATCTTCTCAAGCAGCCCCTCGTCGCACGCGCGCTGCGCATCGGCGAGCTCCATGTCGACCACGTCCCAGGTCACGTTCTTGGCCTCGACCTGCGCTTTGATTTCGGCGATGCCGCCGTTGTAATCGACCGAGTTGATCTTCGCGCCGGTCTGCGCCTCGAACGGCTTGTGATAGGCCTCGATCTGGCTTGTCGTATAGGCGCCGCCCCACGACACGACGACAAGCGACTTGCCCGCCAGCTTCCCGGCGCCCGCCGCCGGCGCGCTGCCGTCCGCCGACGGCAGCGGCATGTCGGTCATTTCCTTGTCGAGTTCGCTGACCTCGCTCTCCGACCCGCCCTTCAGCATGAACAAAAGAACGCCCGCCAGAATGACGATGGCGGCGGCGGCGGCGATGATGATTCCGGTCGTACGGCCCATGGATGTTCCTCGAGATCGATTCGCTCAATTCTACCGTGTCATAGCCCGCAAACGCGGACCACCGACGACAACGAGCGCCAACGCCGCCCAACCAGACTTCGACAACTGAAACAGCAAGGATGCATCGCCCACGCTACGACACGAACGCGCGTGCGGCGGAAGGATCCCACGACAGCGTGACGGCCACGCCCTTCGCCGGGAATTGCGCGCCGCGCGCCGGCGCCTTGACGATGATCTCGTTCATCCCCGGCGCCGAAAGCTTCACGCGCAGATGATCGCCGTGGAAGATGAAATCTTCGATCAGCGCCGCCACGTGATTGCCGCCCGGACGCGTTTCCGCGGAGACGGTCAGATATTCCGGCCGCACGCACACGACGCCCGCGCGCCCGACCGCGTCGCAATTGCCGTTGGCGGCCTTCACGCGCGCGCCGCCGATGAGTTCGACCGTGCATTCCGCGCCGTTGACGGCGACGATCTTGCCGGGCAGCGCGTTGTTCTCGCCGATGAAGCCCGCGACGAACGCATTCGCCGGCGCGTCATAGATCGCCTTCGGCGTGTCCAGCTGCTGAATAATGCCTTCGTGGAACACCGCGATGCGGTCGGACAAGGTCAGCGCCTCGCCCTGATCGTGCGTCACATAGACGATCGTCACGCCAAGCTCGCGGTGCAGACGCTTCAACTCGTACTGCATCTGCTCGCGCAAATGCTTGTCCAGCGCGCCGAGCGGTTCGTCCATCAGCACGAGTTCCGGATCGAACACCAGCGCCCGCGCCACGGCCACGCGCTGTTGCTGGCCGCCCGACAGTTGATGCGGCTTGCGCTTGTCGAAGCCCGAAAGCTCGACCATCGCCAAGGCCTTCGCCACGCGATCGCGAATTTCGCTGCGTCCCATCTTCCGCACTTCAAGCGGGAACGCGAGATTTTCCGCGACCGTCATATGCGGGAACAGCGCATAGTTCTGGAACACAAATCCCAGGCCCCGCTTGTGCGGCGGCAGCGTGTTCATCGACACGCCGTTCAGCTGAATGTCGCCGTCCGTGGTTTGCTCGAACCCGGCCAGCATCATCAGCGTCGTCGTCTTGCCCGATCCCGACGGGCCAAGCAGCGTCAAGAACTCGCCGCGCGCGATTTCCAGATTGAGATTCTTCACGACCAGCTGCGCGCCGTCATACGTCTTCTTCACGCCGAGGAAGCGCACGAACGGCGCGGCTTCCTTCGGCGCCTGGGCGACGGGCTCGGGCTCTTCTTCGATCGGAATGGCGTGTTGAACCGGCGCAGGCGCCGCAGGCGGCGCGTCGTCGAGAATCGGATTCGACGAGCGCGCCACGATCGTCTCGACGGGTGCCGCCGGTGGCGGCGGCGTGGGTGTGGGGATCTCACGGCCGCCGAACATCGCGGCCGCAAGCGAGCGCGGCGGCGCGGGCGGTGGTGATGCCGGCTGAGGCGGCGGTGGCGCCGGCTCAGGCGCGACGATGATCACCGGCTCCGGGACAAACTCAGGCTCGACCGCGCGCACTTCGATCGTGGGTTCAGGCTCAGCCTCGACCTCAGGTTCAGCCTCGACGATCGGCGTCGCCACCGGTTCTTCGATCTTGGGCGGAATCTCGGTCCTCGGCTTGCGGTCGAATCCGAACGCGACCGACAGCAGCGACGTCCGCCGCTGAGGCACCGCCATGCCGACCCGCGGCGCGGCGTCGTCCTCGTGATCTTCGTCGTCGTCGTCGTTCGGCACGTTGATCGTCTGCGCCGTCGCGTCCACGGGCTTCTCGTCGGCGGGCGCCGCCTCGCGCGTCTCTTCGACAGGCACGGGCGCATCCTTTTGTTCGACTGTGGTGGCAGGCGGCGGATTATCGCGCGGCTGCAAGGCAGCCGTGATCGACGCCGCGGCGGATTGTGGTTCGCCGGTCGGAAGTCCTAGCAGGCGCGATCGAAGCGAAAAGCCCTTCGTCGGACCCTTTGCCGGCGCATCTCGTGTGTCTGCCGCCATGAAATGCGGACGAACCCGTTCTTGTCCCCAGCCTCACGTTCAAGGCAGGGCGATCCTAGGCAACGCGGCGGTTAATTAAAAGCGGGAACCTATTGCCCCCCGCCCAACAGGTCTTTCAGCGGATTGAGCGGATTTTCGCCCTTGGGCTTCTTCTTTTTGTCCGTCTTCTTGTCGTCTGCACCTTCCTGTTGCGGGGGCTTCTTGCCCAAAATGCCGTCCAAGCCGCTGCCGCCGGTAATGTTATCGATCGGATTGTCGCCATTGGTGATGGAATCAAGGATGTCGGGCAGCACGCCGGACAGGTCTGGCTCATAGCTCGGATTGCTCCACGGCCCCTTGATGCGGAACGGAATCCCGATGCCTTTCACGTCGCCGCGCCCGCCCTGGCCCTTGATCGAACTCACCGCCTTGGGCTCCACGCGATAGTCCAGCGTCTGATTGCCGATGTCGATGATCCCGGCCCCGTTCAGCCGCACGAACGGATTGAGCAGCTTCAGGTCTTTGTTGCCCGCAACCCCGTTCTTGATCACGAACGACCCGCTCAGTTCCGCGAAATCGGTCTTCGCCGCGCCGCCGACGGCCGAGCCTGTCAATACCGACTGAATCGTCCGCGCGATCTCCGCCAAGTTCACGCCGCGAATGGCGCCGTCGACGAATTGGATGCGCGCGTTGCCCCCCAGGGATTTCATCCATGCGCGCTGCGATTTCCCCACCGCTGTGACTTTCGCGACGATCGAGCCCGTGCCCTCAAGCCGGTTGAAGCCCGCAAGGTCGGTGAGAAACGGCGCCGCGTTCACGCCGCTGACGTTGACGTCCAGCCCGATGACGGGTGAAGCCCCCGATCCGTCCAGCGCGATCACCCCGGTGCCGTTGCCGCCGTAAAGCGCCAGCTGCTTCAGGTTCGCCCGCATCTTGCCCGCGTTGAGCGCAATCCCCAGCGCGCTGCGCCCGATCTTCAAACCGCCCACCGACAGCGCGTTCACCGCAAAATCGAAATCGGCGTCCACGAGATTGAGCGGCGCGAAGTCGATCGGCGCATCGCTCCACTTTGGCATCCCCCCGCCGCCGCCCGCCGGCCCCGATCCGCCGCCGGCGCTCATGTACGGATTGAGGTCCAGCCGGTCGAGCGTGAAGTCGCCCTTCACGTAAGGACGCGCCTTCGTCGTATCGAGCGAAAGATTGCCCGCCCCGTTCATCCCGTCGAGCGACAGCTTCGTCTGCTTGAACGCGATCCGCCCGCCGTCCGCCGACAGATCGCCCGCAAGCTTCATCGCGCCAAAGCCTTTGACCTTCGGCAACTCGACGCCGGCCCACGCCGCAAGCCGCCGCGCCGACCCCGTCGCGAAATCGACTTTGCCCGTCACCGCGCTCGCCTTCGCGTCGACCTCGCCGTCGAAGGCGGCGTTCATCACCGCGCCTTCGATCTTGGCCTTCAGTGCACTCTTGCCGCCCGTCGATAGCGCGCGCGGATTGGCCACCGTCGTCGCGATCGTGATCGCCTCCTTGTTCCACGTCAGCCCGCCGTCGAAGATCAGCGGCTCATCCAGGCTCGGCAGCTTCACATTGGCGTTGATCGCCTCGACCCGCTGCGCCGTCCCATCCCGCTGATCGCGATAGGTCAACACACCGCCCGCCAGCGTCACGTCGCGGAACGAGAAATCCGCGCTTGAGGTCTGCGACGGCGGCGGCTGATCGCCCGCGGCCGGCGGCGGCGCGCCCTGCGGCTCGAACAACCAATTCCCGCGTCCCTGCTTGTCGATCTCAAGATTGATGACCGGATTGACGAGCCGGATCTCGGTGACTTTCAAAGCGCCCGACAGCAACGGCCAAAGCTCGGCCCCCACGACCAGCGAGTCCATCGTCGCCATAAAGGGCTCGGCCGCACCCTCCGCGTTGGCGAAGCGCACCTTCTGCACCTCCACGCCCAACGCCGGCCAAATGGAGATGTTCAAATCGCCGTCGATGGTCAGCGTGCGCCCGGTGGCAAGCCGCGTCTGCTCGATGATCTGCTCCTTATAGACGGAGGTCGGCAGCAAGAACGGC
>JAEUMM010000080.1 GCA_016792645.1 Alphaproteobacteria bacterium
CCTGATCGAGGTCGCCGCGCGAGGCGAGGAGGTCGGCGTAGCTCGCCAAGAGTGTCGCGTCGTCGGGCGCGTGTTCGAGCGCGGCTTGGAATTCGGCTTCGGCTTCGTCGCGCCGGTTGCGGTCGGCGAGGAGGCGGGCGAGGTAGAGACGGTGGTAGGCCTCGTTCGGTTCGAGTCCGATCGCGGTACGAAATTCCTTTTCGGCGTCGGCGTGATGTTTTCGCATTTGATGCACGAGGCCCAGCACGCGATGGGCGAGCGGCAGTTCGGGATCGGCCTTCACGGCGGCGTCTGCCGCGTCCTCGGCCGGGTCGAGACGGCCGCGGCGGAGTTCGAAGGCGGCGAGCAACGCCAGCGTCGGCGCGTCGTCCGGCCGTTCGCCGAGCACGGCGCTGAGCTTTGCGATTGCGCCGTCGACGTTACCGGCCGACGCAAGCGCACGGGCTGCGGCGACCGTGGCGAACGCGGTTGCTTGATCCATCGCTAGAACTTTCTGCTGAGCTGTGCCGGACGGGTGCTGCGCTTGATCATGCGGCCCAAGACTGCGCCCGCCAGGGGCAACAGGAACAGGTACATCGCGTCGACGGCGATCATGGTCCAACCGGCGATGACGTTGTAGGGCTCGGGCGGCAGGGCAAACGCGAGGCTGGTGGCGAAAAGGATGGCGGACCAAATCGCCATGCGAAAGGCGGCGCCGCCGCGCATCAGCGTATTCATGGCGAACCACAGCGGCTTTAGGAGGCGGCTGCGCGCCATCTGAACCTGGCACAGAAGATGGAGCACCGCGGGATCGCCGGTGTGCACGCTTGCGGCGAGGTTTGCGAAGGCCAAGGCGGATTCGACGCGGCCCCGCCGCAGTTCGATGAAGCCGTTGACGACGAGCGCGCCGAGGTCGCCGGGCGCGATCTCGTACGCGCGGCGCGCCGTCCGTTCCGCGTCGGCGAGGCGGCCGACATTCAGATACGCGTTCGCAACGGTCATCAGTGCCGTCTCGTCGTCGGGTGCGCATTTCAAGGCGGTCTCGGCCGCGTCCAGGGCTCCCTCAGGGCGGCGTCGGCTCGTAAGGAAGTTGGCGTAGACGATGTGCGAGCGCGGGTCGCCCTGATTGAGCTCGATCGCTTTGCGAAATGCGCGCTCGGCCGCTTCGTCGTTCTGCTGCGAGGCCTTCACGAGCGCCATGACGCGGTGAGCCGGTGCGTATTCGGGCGCGGTGCCGAGGGCCGCTTTCGCGCTGGCCTCTGCGGCGGTCAGTTGCTTTAGGTCGTGTTGGCAGGCCGCGAGCAGAGTTAGCGCTTCCACGTTTTGTGGGTCATGCGCCAGCGCCGTTTGGAGGCGGCCCAGCGCGCCGCGAGGATTGCGCGCTTGTATCAAAGCGCCGGCAGCCGCGAGCGCGCGCTGGAAGTCGCTCGTCTCCGGCGGCTGCATCAGCGCGTGAATTTGTCGAGGAAGGCGACGACGTCGTCGTAGAGGCCTCCTTCGTTAGCGAATTTGGCGTAGTTGCGCGCTTGGGCCAGCCACTCCAGCGTCGTGGGCTTCACCTCTTTCAGCGCCGCGGTCATGTGTTTGGCGGTGATGGGCGCGATGCGGTCGTTGTCGATGCTTTCCTCGATCGCGAGGTCGCAGGCCGTCTCGACGATGTTGGCGAGGTCGGCTCCGGAATAGCCGCTGGTGCGTTCGGCGATCGCGGCGCTGTCGATGTCGCCGTGTTGCGGGCGGTCTTTCAGCTCGATGTCGAGGATGGCTTTGCGCGCGACGCGGTCGGGCGGCGGCACGAACAGCGAGCGGTCGAAGCGGCCGTTGCGGCGGAAGGCGGGGTCCACCGCCCATGGCACGTTCGTTGCCGCCAGGACGAGGACGCCGTCATTGGTGGCGCTGAAGCCGTCGAATTCGTTCAGGAAGGTCGAGACCATCGAGGCCTTGTGGTCGCCTTCGCTGAAGCGGCGGCGCGCGGCCAACGCTTCGATTTCGTCGAAGAAGAGCACCGAGGGTTTTTGCGCGCGCGCTTGTTCGAAGGCGTGGGCGAGGCGCTTTTCGGATTCGCCGAGCCACATGCTGAGGACTTCGGCGATCTCGACGGGGAAGAACTTCGCGTTGCATTCGGCGGCCGTTGCGCGCGCGAGCAGGGTCTTGCCGCAGCCCGGCGGGCCGTAGAGCAAGACGCCGCCGCCTGCGCGCTTGCGGAAGCGGTCGAATAGCGACTTCTTTTCAAACGGCAGGATGATCTTGCGGCGGATCTGGGCCTTGATGTCCTCAAGACCGCCGATGTCGGCGAAGGTGACGCGCGGGCGCGAGTCGGCCTGCGCATCCGCCGGTTTGGCTTCGGTTTTGCCGCCGCGCTGGAACTGGCGCAGCTGAATGACGGTGCCTGTGCTGGTCGCCGCGTCGCGCTCCAACAGCGCGTCGTCGAGTTCGTCCATGCTCAGCCCTTCGGCCTGCGCGAGCTTGTAGCTCTCGCGCGCGTCGGCGAGACGGCCGAGTGCGAGTTGCGCGCGGGCCCGCAAGAGCGTCACCGGTCCTTCGTCGGTTTGGCACCAGGCGAGGGCAGCCTCGGCGCGCTGGTGGTCGAGTAGGAACTTGGCGACCGTGGCGCGCGTCACCTCTTCGTGCGGGGCGGGGTCGGTCGCGGCGAAGAAGTCGGCGGCCGATTCCGGATCGACCGCATCCGCGCATGCGCGCACGACGGCGCGCAGAATCGCCGACGATTTGGGGGTCGCCTTGGCGGCTTCGATCAGATCCTGCAATTCGCTCATGGCGGCTACTAAATCAGGCGAGCCGTCAGCGGTGCAACGGCCTTTCCGGTTCGCTTGCGGCCAGCGAAGCGCGCCGGCGCGGTCTGCGATGTCCTAGGCGATTGCGGCGGCGTCGGCCGCGGGAACAGTGCAGAAATGTACAGTGGTCTTTGATGGATTGATGACACCGGCTCTTCCAGGGCATGCGTTAGTTAACTTGTCTCAAAACGCGATGCCTGGCTGCATCACATCGCGCGCAAAGTGACGGCGGGGCGTCTCAGCGCTCTCCACAGGCGAGACGGTCGAGCTTAGGCTCGTTTCGAACGCACAGAATTCGGGGGGATGATATGCGCCGGGTGAATTGGGCGGTGGCCGCGTTGGTGGCCGTCGTGTTGTCGGCCTGCCAGACGATGGAGCAGGTGCCTTACGACCGCGCGAGCGCGGGGAACATCAAGACCATCAACATCGTGACGCCCAAGGCGCCGGATCGGCCGGCGGTCGTGCTGGCGGCGACAGTTGGGCAGAGCTTCGGGTTGATCGGCGCGCTGGTCGATGCGGGGATGCAGTCGAACCGCGAAAGCGATTTCGAAGCGGCGATGAAAACTCAGAATTTTGCCGGCAACGACGCCTTCATGCGCCATCTCGACGGGGCGTTGACGTCGGGCGGCTACACGCCGGCGCATTATAGCGTGACGCGCGAGAAGCAGGGCTTTCTCAAAGCCTATCCGAAGGGCGCGGACGTGCAGGGCGATGCGCATCTCGATATCGTCATGTATTACGGCTACATCGCCTCAGGGATGGCGACGCCGTACCGGCCGTTCGTCAGCGTGAACGCGAAGCTGGTGCGCGCGTCGGACAACGCGCTGTTGATGCAGAAGTCGGTGTTCTACAATCCGCTCAACGGCGCGCCCGAAAATACGGTGACCATCGCGCCGGATCCGGCCTACGAGTTCGCCGACTTCGATGCGCTGACCGCCGATCCGGCGAAAGCGGCCAAGGGTCTCGACACCGCGATCGAACAGGTCGCGACGGCAATGGGAACGCTGCTCAAGTGAGCGGCGCGATTCTCCGGCTGCTGCCGGTTCTGCCGCTGGCTGCACTGCTTGGCGGTTGCATGACGGCGCGCGAGGCGATGACTGCGCGGCTTGAGGTGGCGGCACCGGCTTGCGCGGCGGCGCCGTCGATGGCGCCCGCCTCGGCGATGACGCAGAAGAAGAAGGATGCGCCGTTCGAGGCGACGATCCGCTTCAGCGATGCGGCGGCTTGCGTCACGGACGCTGCCGGCAACAAGGGCGTCTATGCCGTCGTCGACCTGCCGGCGGGCGAGGCCGGACGGATCGTCACCGTCACGAGTTATGCGATGGGGCAGACGATCTTCTCGCCGCGGCTTGAGTTCCGCGACGCGCAGGGGGCGCTCGTGCGCGAGGTGGGGCGCGGCGACTTCATGTTCAGCGGGACGTCGCTGCAGGTGCAGGTGCGCCAACGCGAGGGTGAGCGCTTCCTTGTCATCGCGTCCGACGGCGGCAGCGTCGGCAAGACCGTCGAGCAGATCCAAGCGACCCGCGTCAGCAGCGGCACGATGGTCGGCGCGGTCTACGTGCCGATCAACTACGGCGTGGAAGGCAAGTCGCAGCTCATCTTCGCCCACAACGGCGAAGTGACGACGACGCTTGCGCCGGTGCCGAAGGCGGACTGACACTTTCACGGCAAGCCCTCCTTGCGCCGCGCCCTCGTACGGGGCGCGGCGATGGCGTTGTCGCTCCTATTCGCAAGGAGGCGACGGCTTGCCGGGTGCTTGCGGTCGCCGGAGGCGCGCAACGCGTTTGCTGCTTTTCTTGAACAGCGGCGGCCGGACTTCGCTAAACTCAGGCGGCCATCCGCAGCGGCGGCGCGATGGGGGAGGTTACCTATGTTCAGTCATGTGACGCTTGGCTCCAACGACTTTGCGAAGGCTGAGAAGTTCTATGATGCGGTGATGGGCGTGTTGGGGCATCCGGTGATGTTCAAGGCGCCGGGCAGCGTGTTGGCCTATGGAACGCCGACGGGCGAGAAGCTCTTCATCCTTCGGCCGTTCGATCAGAAGGAAGCGCGACCGGGGAACGGCGTGCATGCTGCGTTCAAGGTCGACAAGCGGGCGATCGTGGATGCGTTCCACGCGGCGGCGCTGGCGAATGGCGGGAGCGACGAGGGTGCGCCAGGACCACGGCCTCAGTATCACCCGAACTACTACGGCGCCTATGTGCGCGATCCCGACGGCAACAAGATTCAGGCCGTTTGCCACCGGTCGAACGGCTAACGTCCGCGGCAGGTCTTGACCTGCATCAAGGCCATGCGGTGCGCGTTGGCCGATGGTTTCAGGCATGGAAGAGAGGCCGTTGCCATGAATGCCGGGGATATTGCGCGCCAGCACTTTGCGGCTGCGATGGCGGCGGCGGCCGACCAGGCCCAAGATCGCGACGCGGTCGCGCGGACGATGCTGGCGCTTGTGGTGACCTCTATGCTTGAGCGGCGCGCGGTGGCCGACGTGCGCGCCGAGCTGTTGGCTGCGGCCGAGAACGTCGATCCCGATACGGACTACATGTTCATGCGGCCTTAGCGGGCTTGGACCTCAAGGCAGGCTCAAGCCAGTCCCACCGTTGCTCGCGCTGACGCCAAGGACTCGCGCCAGACCTGGCGGGCGCCCTCGTCGGGGATGCGCATGTAGGCCGCGTCGGCTTTGTCGAAGGCCGCTTTGGCGTCGGGGAGCTTGCGGATGGCATGCAGTGCGCGGCCTCGCGTTTCATGCACGAAGCCTTCCTGGACGGGATCTCCGCCGGTCGACGCCAATGCTTCCGCGAACGCGCGCTCGCCGTCGGCTTCGCGGCCGTGGCGCACGAGGGCGTAGGCGAATTGGTTGATGATGGCGCGCTTGCCGGGGACGTCCGTCGTGCGTGCGATGGCGAGGCGCCAGTATTTGTCGCCGGCCGGGTCGCCGTTGGCGGTGAGCGCCGAGCCCAGAAGTTCGTATTCGGTCGGCGAAGCAGGGCGCTTCAGCTCTTCGAGGAGGTCCATCATCAGCCTCGCCAGCGTCTTTTGGCTGCGCAGGTTGTTGGCGTGGGCGAGAGCGAATTCTTCGTTGCGCTCTTCGCGGCGCAGGGCCTTGACGTTCAGCAGTTCGTCCTCGGCGCGCAGAGCCAGAATCTTCTGCGCGAAGTCGCCGACGCCCATGCGCAGTTGACGCTGATCCTCATAATACTTGGCGTTCATCGTGATCAGCGTCGACATGATGCCGCCGATGAGCCCGACGGCCGACATCGTCAAGGTCGCCATATCGACGACGCTCAGTTGCGAGAGGAAGTTCATGGAATTGTTCCCTTCAGGCGCGCCACTTGATCGAGCAGCCCATGGACGGGATTTGGTCCTTAGGGCCTAAGCCGGTTTCTGCGATTTGCTTCATCGCTTCGTAGAGGTCGCGGCGAGCGTTCTTGACGAGCGTCGTTTTCGATTCATCGAGGCGGCCGCGATATTGCAGTTCGTCCTTGGCGTTGAAGCCGAAGAAGTCGGGCGTGCAAACCGCGTCGTAGGCGCGGGCGACATTCTGCGTTTCGTCGATGAGGTAGGGGAACGTGAAGTCGTGCTTCTTCGCGAACAGCTTCATGTTGTCGAATGAGTCTTCGGGGTAGCCCAACGTGTCGTTGGACATGATGGCGGCGACGCCGAAGCCCAACGCTTGCAACGCGCGGCCTTCTGCCGACAGACGGTCGGCGATCGAACGGACGTAGGGGCAGTGGTTGCAAATGAAGACGATCAGCGTGCCCTTGGGTCCGCGCACGTCTTTGAGCGTGTGCGTTTTGCCGTCGGTGCCTTTGAGCGCGAAGCCCGGCGCCTTCCAGCCGAAATTGCAGATAGGCGGCTGAGCCATGCGATGCGCTCCTTCGTTTTGTCGTATGCCCTCGATCCGCCGACGCGCGGACTCTAGCAAGGGGCGCCAGGGCGGTACAGGGCGCGCGGGGCTTGGACCACGGCTGCAATCCGGATAAGCCAGACGGTGTCGATTTGGTGGTGGGACTCATGCCGGGCAGTCAGGATTTTGCGGCGGATCCGCGCAACGAGAACGTGCTCGTCTACTTGAACGGGGCGCTGGTGCCGCGCGCGGCGGCGAATGTGTCGATCTTCGACGCCGGGTTCGTGCTGGGGGACGGGGTTTGGGAGGGACTGAGGCTGCACAAGGGTGCGCTGATGTTTCTCGACGCGCATCTCGACCGGTTGTTCTGGGGCGCGAAGCAGATCGCGCTGGATATCGGGCTGTCGGCCGATCAGATCGTCGACGACGTGTTGTGGAAGACGCTCGACGCGAACGGCATGACCGACGGCGTCCATCTCCGGCTGATGGTCACGCGCGGCCGCAAGAAGACGGTCAATCAGGATCCACGCAATGCGGCCGGAGCGCCGACGATCGTCGTGGTGGCCGAGCATAAGCTGCCGTCGCCTCAGATCGTGACCAAGGGGTTGGCGCTGGCGACATCTTCGATCCGCTGTACGCCGGCGGACATGTTCGACATGCGGCTCAATTCGCACTCGCGGTTGAATTTGATCCGGGCGCTGATCGAGGTGATCGACATGGGGGCCGACGAAGCGCTGATGCTTGATCCCGACGGGTTCGTGTCGAGCTGCAATGCGACGAATTTCTTCTTCGTGCGCGACGGGATGCTGTGCACGTCGACCGGCGACTATTGCTTCAACGGCGTGACGCGCGGAAACGTGATTGCGCTGGCGCGGGCGAACGGGATGGCGATGAAGCTTGGCAACTTTACGCTCGATGACGTGCGCGGCGCGCAAGAGGCGTTCGTCACGGGTACGTTCGGCGGATTGACGCCAGTGCGGTCGATCGACGGCCGTGCGCTGCCGGCTGCATTGCCTGGACCGGTGACGGCGCGGTTGCGTGGGTTGTACGACGCGCTGAAGGACGCCGAGGCGGCGAGGGCGGTGCGATGAGCGACGGCGCCGTCCGGATTGCGATGTGGTCGGGGCCGCGAAACATCTCGACGGCGATGATGCGGTCGTTCGAGAATCGCCCCGATACGGCCGTCGTCGATGAGCCGTTCTATGCGGTTTATCTGGCGGCGACGGGGGCGGATCATCCGATGCGCACGGAGGTGCTGGCGTCGCAGTCGTCGGCTTGGCGCGCGGTCGTTGCCGATCTGGTTGGCCCCGTGCCGGGTGAGCGCGGCGTCTTCTATCAAAAGCACATGACGCATCACATGCTGCCTGAGATCGGGCGCGATTGGACGGCATGCGTGCG
>JAEUMM010000091.1 GCA_016792645.1 Alphaproteobacteria bacterium
TGCGACGGCTTCGTTATAGCCGTAATCCTGCACAGCGTAGAGCGGCACCAATGCGCTTTCGCAAATTGGCCCAGGCGTCGCCTCTTCCATAAGCTCACGCAGTCTCGCCGTCATAGGCGCTGGCGCTGGTGTGGGGGTGTCGCTCATCACTTCTCTCCCTGGGGTTGGAGGGCGGCGCGCATACCTTCAAGAGCGCGCGCCAGCACGATCTCTTCTTGCGTCGTCGCAAAATCGAACAGCGCGGTTCCTCGTGCCGTTGGCATAACTGCAAACACGGCTGCCCCGGCCTCCCGCAGCCTCTTGTTCTCTTTGAGTGCGGAAATCAGCGCGGACGCTTCGCTAATCGAAAGCGTCACAATAAGTGCATCTAGGTCATCAGGGCAAATGGTACGCCCTTCAAGACCGAACTCACGCTCAAACGCCATGGATTTCGTTCGGCGTCTCTCCAGCGTCTCAATAAGTTCGTCTGTGGCTACATGCGATGGGGTGGGGGTCATGGGGTCACCGATTTGTTGCGCGGCACTCTCTCCGCCCGTCACGACTTGGAACCCGTCGTTCGGCTTCAACGCATGCGCTGGCGTTGATCGCGTCCGGTTTCTCCGCATTTGATTCCGCTGCAGTCCCGGCAACCCGCCCAGAATTCCTATCTCTCTACCTCCGCTCTCCGCAGTTAGGCCGTCAGCCGGTCCCAGTACGCTTGCGGCGCCTTGGTGAGGCGCACGCACGATGAGCACCGGTGCTCAAACCGCTCGTTGCGCCGCGTGATCGTCCAGTGGTGCCGGGCGCACCACAGGCCGATCTCGGCGTAGGACTGGCCGTGAGGGAACGTCTCGCGCTCGGAGCACGCGACGCCGTCGCATCGCAGCACGACGTCGGGGTATCTGTTGGCGCGTGTGCGCTGGGGGCGGAAGATCATTGGACGGATCCCTTGTGGAGCCATTTGGCGTAAACGTCTCGGGTGAGCGGATCGCAGGACAGGCACTTGCCGCTGATTGCGTCCTCGAACGAGCCAGAGCCGCACCGGCACAGGCGGCGGTTCTTGATGCGCTGGCGCAGGTCGGCGCGCCGGCGATCATCGATCTCGCGCGCGGCTGACCCGATCGGTGGGCGGCGGCCGTAGCTCATCGCATGAGCCTTTCCGCGGCGGCGATGGCGGTGCGAACGCGCGAGATTTCGAGGCGGGCAAGGTCGCATTCGTCGCGCGTCGTGGCCGCGTCGAGCTTTGCCTCAAGAACGGTCAGGTGGCGCTGGGCGATGTTGTAGAGCGATATGAACGTGTTCTGCGCGCTGAAATGCTGAGACGAAAGGGCAGAGCCGTTCACGGAAACGCCCTCCGCAGGAGGCAGTTCGGCGCATAGGCACCTTCATCGGCGACGCGGGTCTCGACGATCGCAGCGATGCGCTCCATTTCTGCCCGGACGAGCCAGACAGGCGAGCCCGCCTCGACCGTGATCAGGTTCATGCGGCGCGTGGCGTCGTGTGCCAGCTCATGAGCGAGCGTGATGCCGATGCACGGCGCGGGCTGATCCTGGGCAAGTAAGATCGTCCCCGGCACCGACCAGCCCCAATCGCCGCGCGGCAGGCTCTCGGACCAGTGCACGGCCGGCGGCTCGAGCGCGGCATATCCTGCGGCGGGGTAACCCGCCTCGGCCAAGATGCGCTCGACGCGGCCCATCGTGACGCGCACGTCGGGCAGATCGGCCGCCCATGCCTTGCACGTCAGCGCGCCAAGCCAGAGGCCGGTCAGGAACGCGACAGCGAGGGCCGTGATGATGAGGGGGAGGATCTTGCGCATGACCTACCTCGCGACCACGCTGCCGTCAAAGCGGCGTTTCAGATGCGGATGAGACATGGAGCGTGTCGGCCACGACCGGTGCGAGGGACGGGCTTGCGGCGAATCGTTCTCGCGTATCCCGGTCGTGACCGACAGCTTGCGGCGGACGCGTGTGACCTTCCCGGTGACAGCCGCATACGCCGCGCTCAGTCGCGCGTGACATGGCTGGCGTCGAAGGGGCGCGCCGTTCTGGATGGCGGTCGGGCCGCCGTTTGCAAACTCGTTGACGTGGTGGAAATCGACATCGCGCAGCTGCGCCCACACACCGCAGCCGCACGCGCAGCGCACGATGCAGTCGAGATCGCGCAGCATGGCAAAGCGGCGGGTCTCCGACATCGTGCCGTAGACGTACCGGGCCACATGCACGAGCGCGCCGTCGACGATCACCTGGGCGTCGTGGGCGACCAGGATGCGGTACTTCTGGCGCGGGGTGAACGGCTTCGTCACAGCGCGGCCTCGGCCTGCGCCTTGAGCACGCGGTGGGCGACCTGCTCGATCAGCGACACGACCTGACCCGGCGTCAGGGTGATCTTGCCGGCGCAGGCCGGGCTGGCGACCTGTTCCAGCGTGATCGACCCGTTGTCGTTGAATCGAATCGTCGTCGCGATCGACAAGCGCTCGCGCGCCTGGACCTCGTGCCGGTCGACCGCCTTGTTGATCAGGCGGCGGATTTCGTCGCTGTGGCTCAGGTAAGCTTCGGTAACGCCCATGACTGCCCGTCTCCGTTATGCAGGGTATATTTGCACACGTCGCAAATGCCGTCAACGGCAAAATTGCAACATCGGCGAATTAAATTCCGCGGAGCGTTAGCGAAATAGTCGCAAACGGTGCCAGATAGCATTTGACGCAAATTGCGAAGCGTGCATATGCTTCCGGCATGAGCAAGCTCCGCGAATGGCGCCGTGCGCGCCGGATGACACAAGGCAAGCTCGCCTCCAAGGCGGGCACCACGACCTCAACCGTGTCCCGGATCGAGACGGGCCTGATGTGGCCGAGCCCGGACGTTCTGGCGAGTATCGAGCGCGCCACGAAGGGTGCGGTGACAGTCTCTCACATGATTAACGATTATTACGAGGCGCAGGGCGTCACACGCCGCCACGCAGCAGAGTGAATTAACGCGTGCCACATCGGCACAACGGAACACCACGCTCCGAAATGTAAGTGGCCGCTAACCTTTATTAACGAGGTGTACGGATGAACGACGAACCACTCTCACAGGCGATCGATCCGATCGACCTCACCGCCGCGCAAGTCGTCGCCGTCAACGGCGCGCTCAAGCCGAAGCGCAAGCGCAAGGCGTCACCGAAACCGCAGCAGGAGGCCAAGCCGCGCAAGGTGCGCAAGGTCGACCCGCTGCTTGCAGAACAGGCTTCGAAGGCGAGCGCGACACCACACATCGCGTCTCTGACCGAAGGCGCTCAGCCTTTCGAAGCGCGCCCGGCGGTGGTCTCCCCTGACGCCGCCGGGCCGTCTCATCACGACCGCGAGGCGCGCTACATCGCGTCGGTGTTCAATCCGAACACGGCGCCGCGGCCTGACCTAGCCCCGCCCGCACCGTCGAAATGGTGGCAGCGCTTCGTCGCGCCGTTCGTCGCGGTCGAGCGCGGCGTGGTCAGCGAGGGCGACGACGCGCTGGTCATCGCGCCCGCGCCTGTGTTCGCCGACCTGTCGCGCGGCGACGTGCAGGCGCTCGGCGTCATCGTGGCCGGCGTGTTGGCGCTCGGCGTCATCGTGGCCGGCGTGTTGGCGCTCGGCGTCATGCTGGCGGTGTGGTGATCTGATGGCGTCCTACGGGCATTTCCGCATTTTGCGCGACAGGCAGATCAGCTTGATCTGTCCCGCGTGCGGCGGCTCGTTTGAGACGCGGCGTTCAAGCTATGCGAGGCGCCGGCGTGAGAATGGCGGCAAGCCGCTTTGCTGCAGCATGGCGTGCCGCAAAGTCATCTGGCGCACTGAGAAACGTCAGGGCGAGAGCGCAACGCATTCACCCGGAGGTTCGAGGGGTTAGATGTTCGAGCGGGGGCTCACGCAAAAGGCATGGAAGCAGCAGCGCCGGCCGCAGAAGTTCGGCGCGCAGCCTGTCACGACCGAAGAGGGACACTTCGCGTCGCAGCGCGAGTTCCAGCACTGGCACCTGTCCAAGCTGCGCCAGCGCGCCGGTGAGATCACGAACCTTGAGCGCCAGGTGCGCTTTCGCATCGAACACAACGGCGTTCACATCTGCGACTACATCGCCGACGAGGTGTTCTTTGAGGGCGGCAAGCGCGTCGTGGTCGACGTCAAGGGCGTCGAGACGCCGGTCTTTAAGCTCAAGCAAAAACTGATGCGCGCCTTTCTCAACATCGAGGTGCGCCTCGCATGAATACGGCCTGCCTACACTGCCCCGCGGGCCGTACCGGCCCGGCGCCGCGATGGGGGATCGTGGGGACGCCGGGCCACCCATTCCACGAGAGAGAGGACCGCATGAAATTGAAGATCATCGCCTTTGCGTCGGCGCTGTTGCTGACGTCCAGCTTGACGGCGCAGGCCTCACCGCTCTGCGCCGGCAATAACGCGTGCTCGCCGACCGACAACAGCGTCACGCAATCGACGACGAACACGAACACGAACACGAACGCACCGGTCGCATTCGGCGGCGCGGGCGGGCAGGGCGGTCAAGGCGGCAAGGGCGGCGACGCCTCGGCCGGCGCGATCGCGGGCGCCGTGTCGGGTGCCGCGTCCAGCTCCAAGTCGATCAGCGGCGCGGCGGCGGTCGGGTTCAACTCGAACGACAACCGCTCGAGCGCCTCGGCGAAACAAGATCAGGTCCAGGTGCAAGACCAGGATCAGGACCAGAGCGTCACCTACATCAACCCGCGCGCGCCTGTTGCCTCGGCCACAGCGGCCGCACTGGCGACGTCGAGCGAGGCTTGCATGGGCTCGTCGTCGATCGGCGGGCAGGGCGTCGGCTTCGGCCTGTCGTTCGGCACCACGTGGGAGAACGAGGACTGCAAGCTGCGGAAGGGCGCGGGCCTGCTCTACGCGACGGGCAACACGAAGGCGGCGAAGGAAATGCTGTGCGCGAACGAAACGTATCGCGCGGCCTTTCTGGCGGCGAAGGAACCGTGTGCCGCTGACGCGCCGGCGCCGGTCGCAGCGATGGGTCCGCAGACGCCCGAGATTATGGGCATGTCGACACCGGTACCCAATCCGTAAGGCCGGCGGCTAGCGGATTGGCGAAAGGCGGGCGGGGTTTGCGAAGCACCCCGCCCGTCACACAGCGAGGGGACGGTAAGAATGCAGGTGGATGTGACAGCAATTTTGATGGGTGATCCGGCCGCGCAGTATCGCCGCGCGCCGACCCTGCACGAGATGAAGACGCAGCACGCGTCGGAGGTCGATTTGAAGATCAGGCGCGGCGCCTACGGCACGCAGGTGCGCGGCGCACGATCGCGCCTGCTTGCGCCGCTCAAGCCCGGCCAATCGGTTCAGGCGCACACCTACTATCAAGCCAAGAATTACATCGCATGGTTTCGCGCGGTCGGGCTGGTCGCCAGCCTGAAACGCAACACGGACGGTGTGACGTACACGGTGACGAGGTTGAGGTGAGCGACACTAGGTTCGAGCATTGCATGGTGGTCATCGCTCACCTTGAGCGCTTGATGTGCGAGCGCGAGGCATTGATCGGAGAGATCGCGGGCGCGCTAACTAGCGCCCGGATATTGTCGAAGCGCGTTCGGTTTCAGGTTCTGCTGCGGGACAAGTTCACGTGCCAGTACTGCGGCGCGAAGGCCCCAGATGTGGCGCTGCAGATCGATCACATCGTGCCAGTCAGCCGCGGCGGGTCGCGCGATATGTCGAACCTGCGCACAGCGTGCGAGCCGTGCAACGCGGGCAAGAGCGCATCGATTGTTCCGGGTGACGAGCCAGACCCGGACAGTGCGGCCGGGAGGCTGGCAGAGGTCGATGATGCCGTTCGGTTGGCGAAGATCGAATGGGAAGCCACGGGCGTCCCGCTTCGGGCGCTGGATCTTCTAATCGCCGCGCGGCGTGAGGTGCCTGGCTCTGTGGCGCACAGGCGCGCGGTCGCGGATTACCTGCAGCTAAGCGAGGCGTTCAGCGCATGACCACAAGAAAGCGTCCCTGGTTCAAGTGGTACCCGTCCGACTGGCGCGGCGAGCCGAGCTTGCGCATGTGCAGCCGCGCCGCGCGCTCCGTGTGGGTCGACATGCTCGGCCTCATGCACGAAAGCACCCTAATAGGGTACCTATTGCTGAACGGAAAAAAACCGACACCGGAGCAGCTTGCCAGGGTCCTAGGGGATGACATCAGGGACCTAGTGCCGTGGCTTGAGGAATTGGCGGCGGCGGGGGTCTACTCGGAGACGGAAGACGGCATCATTTATTCGCGGCGGATGGTTCGCGACGCAGAAGTGGCGGAAAAGGGCCGCGCCGACGTGGCGCTGCGTTGGGGGGCTACGCCAAAGTCCGCTGAAAACACTGATAGGTACCCTAATAGGGTCCCTAATAAGGACCCTGGCGAGGACCCTAATACTTATATTCTAGATGCTAGAAGCCAGAGTAAGAACACTGTGGGGGTAGGCACCCCCACGGGGTATGCGCCCGAGTTCGAAGAGTTTTGGAAGGCATACCCACGAAGCCCGAACATGTCGAAGGCCGAGGCTGGGAAAGCCTGGGCGAAGCTCGACAAAGCCGGGCACCTCGTCGAGCAACCGAAGATGCTCGCGGCCGTCGCGGCATACCGGCGATTCCTGGCTGAGCAATCCAAAAACCGCAAGGAGCCGCACCCCGCGGCGCACGCTGCGACGTGGCTGAACCAGCGCCGTTTCGACGGGTTCCTCGAAAGCCAGGTCGTGACGCAGTCCGTGCCGGGCGCGACGGAGGCCCCCGGCTGGGAGGCTGCTTTCCCAAAGTGGGCGAATATCCGGGCCTACTTCCGCAAGATTCACGGTAACGACCTCGTTTGGCAGAACATGTTCGGCGGCTGCCGGGCGTTGAGCGAAACGGAATTGGTCGTTCCGTCGCGGTTTCTGCGGGATCAGCTCGCCGAGAAGTTCGGCGACAAGATCGCCGGCATCATCGGCGCGGATGTGAGTTTCAGGTTCGAGCCGCCGCAGGCGGCGCATTGACGGAGGAAGACGTGACGAGACCGAATTTTGCATCGCAGCAGCTTAAGCAACTGATCGAACGCATCGAGCGTTTGGAGGCCGAGAAGGCGGCGATCGCCGGCGACATCCGTGAGATCTACGCGGAGGCCAAGGGGCACGGGTTCGACACCAAGATCATGCGCCAGGCGATCCGCACGCGCGCCATTCCGAAGGTCGAGCGCGACGAGCAGGCTGCTCTGCTCGACCTGTACCTGCACGCGCTGGGCATGGACCGGGAGGCCGAGGCGCCTGCGCCGGCGCCGATGCTGCAGGCGGCGGAATAGTCAACGTGTTTGAGGGAGGCGGGAGGGCAAATGACAGTCGCAGCAACGGAGGATCGCCTACGGGCGACGCTGGGCTACCTGAAGCGGTTGGCGGCGGCGGGTAAGCCCGCTCCCACCAATACGGAGCTTGGCCTGAAGGCCGTCAGGATGGGTCAGCAGCGGTTCCAGCCATGGGACCGCTGCACGGGCATCAGGACGCGGAAGGCAGAGCACGGGGCGGTGATGCTGGCGGCTCTTGAGATGTGCGGTCTCGTGACCGTGCAGCGCGGGTCGAACTGGCGGCGCATTGTGATCGTCGAGACGGGGCAGGTGTTAGAGCCATCGCGTCCCCGGTTCTCGTGTTAGAATCTTTCAAAGCGCTTTCATAGCTTTCAAAGGTTGGCGGAAATCTGCAAATGCCAAGAGGTGGGGCAAGACCTGGTGCCGGACGCAAGCGCAAACTGCACAACGCGCTGAACATGGACATCATCAAGGCGACCGAGGCGATACCGGTCGAGCTGCTTGCCGCCGTCATGCGCCGCTTGCCTCGAGGGTCGAGGGCGCTGCAAGCGATCCAAGCGATTTACGACGACCCGGATACGCCGGTCGAGGTCAGGCTTAAGCTCTACGCGCTGGCGCTGCCGTTCGAGGTGGGCAAGCCGGCGCGCGTCACGGCAGAGGCGCAGGCGGCGCCGACAGCGATCACGATCGCGACCGGGGTGCCGCGTGCAGCAGTTAACAGTTGAGACCGGCTACCAGTGCCGGCCGCAGTTCGAGCCGTTTCACCTTCGCACGCAGCGCTGGGCGGCGATCGTGGCGCATCGCCGTGCAGGCAAGACGGTCGCGTGCATTAACGATCTGATCGACGCGGCCCTGCGGCTGCAGCGGCCAGAGCCGCGCTTCGCCTACATCGCGCCGTACTTCGCGCAGGCGAAGGATATTGCTTGGTCGTACCTGCGGCAGTTCACGACGAGCATACCGGGTGCGTCGCGGCACGAGGGCGAGCTGCGCGTCGATCTGCCGAACGGCGGGCGGGTCAGGCTGTACGGCGCGGACAACTACGAGCGGATGCGCGGCATCTATCTCGACGGGGTGATCATCGATGAGTTCGGCGACATTGACCCGCGGGCGTGGGCCGAGGTGTTGCGCCCGGCGCTGAGCGACCGCGAGGGCTGGGCCGTGTTCATCGGCACGCCGAAGGGGCGCAATCACTTTTGGGAGACGTGGAACCAGGCGCAGGGGCGGGCCGACTGGTTCACGTTGAAGCTGAAGGCCAGCGAGACCGGCATCATTCCCCCGCCCGAGCTGCACGACGCCAAACTCTCGATGAGCGACGACCAGTATGCCCAGGAATACGAGTGCAGCTTCGACGCCGCGGTGGTCGGGTCGTATTACGGCAAGCTGATCGACGAGGCCGAGGCCGGCGGGCGCATCACGTCGGTGCCGCACGCGCCGGAGCTTCAGACGTTCACGTGGTGGGATCTCGGCATCGACGACGCGACGGCGATCTGGTTCGTCCAGCAGGCCGGGCGCGAAATCAGGATCATCGACTACTACGAGAACAGCGGCGCCGGGCTCGAACACTATGTGCAGGTGCTTCGCGACAAGCCGTATGTCTACGCTGACCGGGGCCACTATCTGCCGCACGACGTCGAGGTGACGGAGCTGGGCACCGGCAAGAGCCGCTATTCATACCTCGTCGGGCTCGGCGTGCGTGGCACGGTCGTGCCGCGGCTCGAGGTCGAGGACGGCGTCAACGCGGTCAGGCGCATTTTGCCGCGCTGCTGGTTCGACAAGGTGCGCTGCGCGCGCGGGCTCGAGGCGTTGCGCCAGTACCGCAAAGAGTGGGACGAGAAGCTGAAGTCGTTCAAGCAGCGCCCGCTGCACGATTGGTCGTCACACGCGTCCGATGCGTTCCGCTATGGCGCGGTGATGATTCGCGAGCCGACGCGCACAATGGTGCCGATGCGCGCCCGCGGTCTCGACTGACATTCCGCGCGAGTCACGGGCCTCGCATCAATGAGATGATGAGTGGCGTTGAACCCTTCCTCGCATCCTTGTTCGCAGCGGCCGGAACGTCTGGCGGTGCTGCAGGTGGTGCCGCCGCGGCTACGACCGCAGCGGCGGGCGCTGGCGCCGTAGGCGGTGCCGGTGTTGGCGCGGCTGGTGCCGCGGGATTGGCCGCAGCGAATGCGACGGCGGCCGGCGGCTTGAGCGCGACGACGATCGCCAGTCTAGCCGGTGCGGGTGCGAGCCTTGCCGGTACAGGCGCGCAGCTTCTTGCGGGCAAGCCTGAGCTTCCACGATTACCCGGCGCACCGACGCGAGACGACGCACGCGCCGAGGCCGATCGCGAGAGCGAGCTACTCAAGCGCCGCGGACGCGCTGCTGCCCTGCTTACGGCCGGCGGTGCGCGCGGCGACACATCCACCCCATCACTCGGCGCGGCTGCGCTGTTGGGAGCCTGACGATGTTTCGGATCGACTTTTTCAGCAATCAGGACGCGGCAGGCAACTCGAGCGAATACGAGTGGAAGGGCGGCGAGGGTGTGTTCTCGGCCGAGGCCGGCACCTGGGGCGGGGCAAGCGTCAAGCTGCAGTCGAAGGGGCCTAACGGCTCATGGATCGATGTGTCAGGCGTGTCGTTGAGCGCGAACGGGTTCGTCGAGTTCGCGGCGACGCGCGGGGCGGGGCTTCGTGCTGTCGTCACGGGCACGCCGACTGACCTTTACTGCGCCGCGGGGGTGATCTGATGGGCGGGGTCATCAGGGCGCCGCGCATCCGCATCCTCGGCGCGTCGGCCGTTGCCGTATCTGGTCCTGCAGACACGTCAGAGAACATCCTCGCCACCGTCACAGTTCCAGCAGGGGCGATGGGGCTGAATGGGATTTTGAGGGTTACAACGCTTTGGACGGTGACGAACAGCGGCAACCTGAAGACGTTGCGCGCCCGTCTTGGTGGCATCGGCGGCACCGACTACATGACAATTGGCCTGACTGCCGCGCTGTCGCATCACCATGTGGTGATGATCCGAAATCGGGGAGCGGCAAACTCCCAGATTGGCTTCACACCATCGTCTATCCCCTTCAACACGTCGACGGGCGCAAACATCACAAGCGCGATTGACACGAGCGCCGCTCAAACCTTCGTCATCACCGGTCAGAAGGCCTCAGCCGGAGAGACGATCACGCTTGAGTCGTATCTGGTCGAGTTGATCCTGCCCTAACCCGCGCGAGTCAGTGAGCGTCTAAGCCTTCTGGCATGGCGTTCGAAGACGACCTCTTGAAGCGGCACAGCCAGCTCGTGAACGAGCGGTCGACCTTCGACGCGTTGAACCAAGAGATCGCCGAGCTTGTCCTGCCCGATCATGCCGTGTTCACGGTGCACGACCGGGTTCAGGGCGAGAAGCGCACGCAGCGTCAATTCGACACGACGGCCACCACGTCTTGTCAGCAGCACGCCTCGGCGGTCGACAGCCTGGCGACGCCGCACTCGACGAAGTGGCACACGCTGGTCGCGATCGACGAGGATCTGAACGATCGCGACGACGTGCAGCAATACTTCTCCGACGTCGAAGATGTGCTTTATGCCGAGCGCTACGCGACCAAAGCGCAATTTGCGGCTCAGATTTACGACGTGTGGCGGACGGGCGGCGTGTTCGGCACGACCGGTTTCGTGGTCGCCGACAACCTGGGCGGGGGCTTGCGCTATCGCGCGCTGCCGTCGGCTGAGGTCTATGTCTCGGTCGATGCCTGGGGCAACGTCAACGAGCTGCACCGCAAGTGGAAACTGAGCGCGTCGGCGGCCGTGGCCGAGTACGGCGACAAGCTGCCCGAGAAGATCAAGAAGGCAGCCGAACTCGAGCCCTATCGCAAGTTCGAGTTTTTGATGTGCATCAAGGCGAACGACGATCGGCGCGAGGGCTACCTCGACGAACGCGCCATGCCGTGGATCGCCTACGAGATGCAGGTCGAGGAAAAGACGCTGCTGCGCACGGCCGGCTACTTTTCGTGGCCGATCCCGGTCTATCGCTACGACGTGTCACCCGGCGAGTGG
>JAEUMM010000094.1 GCA_016792645.1 Alphaproteobacteria bacterium
GGGTCGGTCGCGGCCCCATGCTTGAAAAGATGACATCTGGCCAAGCCATACTTCGTGCACGCGAAGCGCCTGTCGATATGTCCGGCTTCACGTGGGCCGACGCCCGGGCGGCCTTGTCCGGGTTGCCGGGAGGCGCGCTCACTATCGCGCATGAGGCCCTGGACCGGCACGTCGCAGCCGGGAGGGGCGAACGGCTTGCGATCCGGTTTCTTGCCAATAGCGGGTCAGCGAGCGACTTCAGTTACGCTGACCTGACGCACCTCGCGAACAAGTTCGCCAACGTTCTCGGCGAGCTTGGGCTCAGGCGGGGCGAGCGCGTGTTTACGCTGCTGGGGCGCGTGCCGGCGCTTTACGCAACGGCGTTGGGGACGTGGAAGTTCGGTGCCGCATTTTCACCGCTGTTCTCGGCGTTCGGCCCCGAGCCCACGCTGTCACGCCTTCTGATTGGCGATGCGCGCGTGTTGGTGACGACCGCGGCGTTCTACAAGAAGAAAGTCGCGCCGGTGCGCGCTGCCCTGCCCAACCTTCGCCACGTGTTGATCGTTGGTGGCGATGCGGCGAGCGTGCCGCAAGCCGTGGACCTTGACGCCGCGATGGCCAATGCGCACGAGCATTTCGTCACGCTCGACACGCGGCCCGACGAGGTCGCGGTTATCCACTTCACCAGCGGCACGACGGGCAAGCCCAAGGGCGCGGTGCACGTGCACGAAGCGGTCGTCGCTCATCACGCGACGGGGAAGTATGCGCTCGACTTTCGTGAGGGCGACATCTTCTGGTGCACGGCCGATCCCGGTTGGGTGACCGGCACATCCTACGGCATCGTCTCGCCGCTGACGAACGGTATCTCGATGATCATCGACGAGGCCGAGTTCGACGTTGAGCGCTGGTACGGGCTTCTGCAGGATCAGCGCGTGACGGTCTGGTACACAGCGCCGACGGCAATCCGCATGTTGATGAAGGCCGGCGAAGAGGCGATCACGGGCTACGATCTCTCGCGCCTCCGCTTCATGGCCAGCGTCGGCGAACCGTTGAACGCCGAAGCCGTTGTGTGGAGCGCCAAGGCGTTCGGCCTGCCATTCCACGACAATTGGTGGCAGACGGAAACGGGCGGTATCATGATCGCGAATGTCGCGGGGCTCGACGTAAAGCCGGGATCGATGGGCAAACCCCTGCCCGGTATCACGGCCGGCATCGTGCGGCGAACGGCAGAGGGCGCGATCGAAGAGGTGCGCGAAACCATGGCGATGGGCGAACTCGCGCTCAAACCCGGATGGCCGTCGATGTTTCGCACCTACCTGAACGAAGACGCGCGCTATGCGAAGTGCTTCGCGGGCGGGTGGTACCTGACGGGCGATCTCGCGATGCGCGATTCCGACGGCTATTATTGGTTCGTCGGCCGTGCAGATGACGTGATCAAGTCTTCAGGTCACTTGATCGGGCCGTTCGAAGTCGAGAGCGCGTTGATGGAGCACAAGGCGGTGGCGGAGGCCGCCGTGGTCGGCAAGCCAGACCCAATGGCCGGCGAGATCGTGAAGGCGTTCGTCGTGTTGAAAAACGGATTCGAAACGTCGGAGGCGATTCGCAAGGAACTGATCGGGCATGCGCGCACGAAGCTCGGTCCTGCGATCGCGCCGCGCGAGATCGATTTTCGTCAGAACTTGCCGAAGACGCGCTCCGGCAAGATCATGCGCCGGCTGCTGAAAGCGCGCGAGATGGGTCTACCGGAGGGCGATCTTTCAACATTGGAAAGCGATGAGAAATGAGCGCTACCCCGGACGTGAAACCGAGGTTGTCGCGCGAACATTCGCTTTCGCTGCTGCGCCAGATGTTGCGGATCCGCCGGTTCGAAGAAAAATGCGCTGAGCTCTATACGCAGGAGAAGATCCGCGGATTCCTTCATCTCTATATCGGCGAGGAGGCGATCGCCGCCGGCGTGATGGCGGCGCTCTCACCCGAAGACGCGATCATCGCCACTTATCGTGAGCACGGGCACGCGCTGGCGAGCGGCATTTCCATGAACGCCGTGATGGCCGAGATGTACGGCAAGCAGGAAGGCTCCAGCCGCGGGCGCGGCGGGTCGATGCACATTTTCAATGCAGCGGCGCGTTTCTTCGGTGGCAACGCGATCGTCGGCGGCGGATTGCCTCCAGCCGTGGGGCTGGGCCTCGGCTACAAGATGCAGGGCCTGCCGCATCTTGCCGTCTGCTTCTTCGGCGAAGGCGCGGTCGCGGAAGGCGAGTTTCACGAGAGCCTGAACCTGGCGGCGTTGTGGAAGGCACCGGTTCTATTCGTTTGCGAGAACAATCTCTACGCGATGGGGACCGCCCTACAGATCTCGGAGTCCGAGACGGAAATCCACCAAAAGGCCTCGTCGTACCGCATCAAGTCTGAAAGTGTCGACGGGATGGACGTCGTCGCGGTGGAGGCCGCGGCCCGACGCGCCGTTGCGTTTGTGCGCCAAGGACAAGGGCCGTACTTCCTGGAATGCAAGACTTACAGGTTCCGCGCGCATTCGATGTTCGATGCGCAGCTCTACCGGAAGAAGGAAGAAGTCGAAGCGTGGAAGCAGCGCGATCCGATCAAGCGATTCGGCGACTGGCTGAAAGTGATCGGTCTCGCGCATGACAGGGACTTTCAAGCGATGGAAAGCGAAGTCGCGGCCGAAGTCACCGCATCGGTTGCTTTCGCCGAAGCGGGTACGTGGGAGCCCGTCAGCGACTTGCTGCGCGATGTGTACACCCCGAAGGGCAGCGCATGAGCGAGCGGGCTCCAGAGCAAGTCGCCACGACGTACCGCGAAGCAGTGCGCGCTGGACTACGCGAGGCGCTTCAGCGCGAGCCGCGCGCCTTTCTGATGGGCGAGGATATCGGGCGGTACGGCGGCTGCTACGCGGTGACGAAGGGCATGCTCGACGAATTCGGGCCAGAGCGCATACGCGATACGCCCCTTTCGGAATCCGGTTTCGTCGGCGCGGGAATCGGCGCGGCCATGGCGGGTATGCGGCCGATCGTCGAGGTGATGACGTGCAATTTCAGCCTATTGTGCCTCGACCAGATTCTGAACAATGCGGCGACGATCCGGCACATGTCGGGCGGGCAGTTCAGCGTGCCGATCGTCATCCGCATGGCGACGGGCGCCGGACGCCAGCTCGCGGCGCAGCATTCGCACAGCCTCGAAGGTTGGTACGCGCACATTCCCGGTATTCGCGTTCTCGCGCCGGCGACGCTTGAGGACGGACGCGGCATGCTGTGGACGGCGATGAACGATCCCGACCCGGTGCTGATCTTCGAGAACATCATGCTCTACAATATGGGCGGCACGATCGACGCTGCGGCGGGCGCGGTCGATATCGACCGCGCGGTCGTGCGCAGGCCGGGGCGCGACGTCAGCTTGCTCACCTACGGCGGGTCGCTGTGGAAGACGCTCGAAGCGGCGGCCACCCTGAAAGAACAGGGTATCGACGCGGAAGTCATCGACTTGCGAACGTTGCGGCCGCTCGACGACGCGACGATCATGGAGTCGGTCCGCAAGACGCGGCGCGCGGTCATCGTCGATGAAGGCTGGCGTTCGGGCAGCATCTCGGCAGAGATCGCGACGCGCATCGTCGAGCAAGCGTTTTGGTCGCTCGATGCGCCGATCACGCGGGTGTGCACCGAAGAAGTTCCCATCCCCTATCCCAAGCATCTCGAGGACGCAGCCCTGCCCAGCCGCGAGAAGATCGAGGCGGCAGTGCGCAAGGTGGTGGGTCGCTGATGGGCGAATTCCGCATGCCATCACTCGGCTCCGATATGGAGAAGGGAACGTTGGTCGAGTGGCTGAAGAAGCCCGGCGATACCGTTCGCCCCGGCGACGTGGTGGCTGTCATCGAAACGGAGAAGGGAGCAATCGAGATCGAAGCGTTCGAGGCCGGCACGTTCGAACGCAGCCTGGTCGACATCGGTCAGACGGTGCCCGTCGGGACGCCGATCGCCGTCATTAACGGAGGCGTTCGGCCGTCTGCCCCAATTGCGGCTCCAGCGGCGGCGGTGCCGCGACAGGCCGCGTCGGCGCCGCCCATGGCACCGCGGATCGCGGGTCCCGTCGAGGGGCTGAAGGTTTCGCCGGCCGCCCGCAAACTGGCGGCCGAGCGCGGTATCGACGTAACCCAGATAAGAGGTAGCGGTCCCGATGGCAGTATCGTCTTCACCGACGTCGAGAGCTATGCCCCCGGCGTCAAGCCCACAGCGCAAGCACCAATCCCGAGTGCACCGTCCAAAGAAAAGCGGGCGACGCCGCCCGACATGGGCATGCGTTCGATCATCGCGGCCGCGACCGCGCGCTCCAAGCGCGAGATTCCCCACTATTACCTGTCGCACGAGGTTGATATCACCCGCGCGCTCAAGTGGCTCGCGAAGACCAATACGCGCCGGACACCCGACGAGCGGCTGTTGCCGGCCGTGCTCTTGCTCAAAGCGCTGGCACGCGCACTGCGCAAGCATCCCGGGTTCAATGGATTTTACGAAGAGAATGCATTTCGTCTCTCGGACCGCATTCACATCGGCGTCGCGATCGCCATTCGCGGCGGAGGATTGGTCGCGCCCGCGATACACGATACGGACAAGCTCAGCCTCGACGATCTGATGGAGCGACTGCGCGATCTTGTTACGCGCGTGCGTCAAGGACGCTTTCGCAGTTCGGAGATCTCCGACCCAACGATTACGCTCACAAGCCTGGGAGAGCGCGGCGTCGATACGGTCATTCCCGTCATCTATCCGCCGCAGGTTGCGATCCTGGGGGCCGGTACGCCTCGCAAACAGCCGATGATCGCCGACGGAAAAGTACGCGTGCGCGACGTCATCACACTCAGCTTGGCGGGCGATCACCGGGCAAGCGACGGTCACAGCGGCGCCTTGTTTCTCGTAGCGTGGGCGAACCTCTTGCAGCATCCGGAGGAGCTATGACGAAAGGTGCGCTACAGAAGATTGTGGAGGAAGAACTCAAGAACATCGCGCCCGAAACCTCGCCTGCCGACATCGGCTCCGACGAAGACGTGCGCGAGGCGCTGGACATCGACTCGATGGGCTTCCTGACGTTCATTACCGCCCTGCACCGCCGGCTCAACGTGGACGTGCCGGAGAAGGATTACGCAAAGCTGTTCACCAAGCGCGGGGCCGTCGAATACCTCTCGCGCAAACGTGCGAAGCCGTCTTGATGTCGCGTCCGCAATAGGAGGTCATATGACGAGCAACGAGAAAACAATCCGCGATTTCATCAACGCTTGGTCGCGGCTCGATCCGGCGGAACTCGCCGATTTCTTCACACCCGATGGAACCTATCGCAATATGCCGATCGGGCCGATCAGCGGGCGCGAGAACCTCAAGCGATTCATCGGCGGCTTCTTGAAAAACTGGACGGCGACCGAGTGGGACGTGCTGAATATCGTTACGCAAGGTGACATTGTGATCGCCGAGCGCCTCGACCGAACGAAGGTCGGCGACAAGACAGTGAACCTGCCGTGTTGCGGCGTCTTCGAAATGAAGGACGGCAAGATCAAGGTGTGGCGTGACTACTTCGACATGTCGACGTACACCAATGCGCTCGCCTGACGCCGTGGGGCCGGCCCTCATCCGTTTCGCAGCAGTCGCCGCGATTGCGACGGCTTCTATTGCGGCTTGCGCGCAGATGGATGAGGCAGCGTACCCCGAACCGGGCGATCCTGGGCGCGGGGCAAAGCTCGTTCAAGAGCGTTGCAGTTCCTGCCATGCCGTCGGCCGTGAAGGGCGAAGTCCCTACCCCGCCGCGCCGCCGCTCAGGACACTACATAAGAAATACGATGTTGAAGGCTTAGCTGAAGCGTTCGCGGAGGGTATTCTCGTTCATCACAAGGGCGAAAAACCCATGCCCGAATTCGTGCTGACGCCCGAAGAAATCGACGACCTCATCGCTTACCTTCGAACGCTCGAAGATTGAGACTGCGGCCCCTGCCCAAGTGATTCAGGGACTCAACCGGCGGTGGCGCATGCCGGCACCTCAACCGCCGGCTCTGCTGCTTGAGATCGCTAGGAATCTCGGCCTCTGCCCTTGAGGCGCGGGTCGATTTCGCCGGCGACGAATGCATCGGCACTCTTCGGCTGCTGACGCCATCATGCCCAACTCCTGGACAGTTCATTGCTTGCGCGGCTGATGTTCGTCGTCCTCGTCGACGACAATATCCAGAATCGCCACAATTCGCGGCGTTTGCTTATGACCGGCACGCTCAAGCACATCGCCTTGTCCGACGACCCAGGCTTGCGCTTCCGCGAGCTCCGCAACCGTTGGAAGCATCTCTTGGAAGCATCTCTAAGATTTCCGCAATCGCTTCGTCTTCGAGATGGCCGAAGAGGTTCACCACATCCTCGCGCGTTGCCGACATCCCAGCGTGTGTCGCTGCTTGGGGTGGTGCCTTTGTCATGGGACCTCTCTCCTGGAATGCCTGGCCACTATGGTTGGTACGCTATTCGTACCGGGACGCCCACTACCTTGACGCATGTCAAAGGAATTTGGACCGCTGAAGGGATGCGCTCAACGCGCAGCGTGCCCCCGTACGGGCTAAGAGGACCGGCCGCGACGCGGCCAGAGCAGCCGATTTGAAGTTCCCGTCGGCCAGAAATTGAACCTTGGCAGGCTAAATCCCTGACAAGGATCAACGTTCCAACCCGGGGGATCGTGCAAAGAGCTTCTATGCTCGTGCCAAACCACACGCTGGTTCGCGTTTTCGGCAGTGGCGCATCGCATAGGGACGAGGAAGTGAGGCCTCGTGCCCGTGCGCGACGCCGACCCGCATGTGGTCGGAATGCTCAGCCCGGGCGATACTTCGATCGCCATGGCGTGGATGAGCATCAGAACGATCGCTCTTACGGCGTTGCTGTCTACGGGCGGCCGGCCAGTGCCGTTGCCGCGATCGCGAGTGAGTTGACGACTCTCCTCGAAAAGGACCTGGGACACTGGCCCGGTTCAACTCAACCCATTCGAAGGAACGTACGATGGCCCCCTCAACCCTGACCCTGCGTTTTGACGAGATGGGGCGTGAGAGCGTTCCACTCGTCGGCGGCAAGAATGCGTCGCTCGGCGAGATGGTCCGAAACCTCCGCGGCCAAGGCATCGACGTGCCCGATGGGTTCGCGACAACTTCATCCGCCTATTGGAAATTCGTCGATGCGAACGGCCTGCGAGATACGATTGCGCGCACGCTTCGCGACTTGGGGACAGGTAACCTGACTCTGGCCCAAGGCGGAGCCGAAATCCGCGGCGCGTTCCTTCGCGCCGATTGGCCCCGAGACGTCGCCGATGCGATCGTTGCGGCCTATCGCGCGTTGAACGCAAAGCTCAACCGTCGGGACACCGACGTGGCCGTGCGCTCAAGCGCCACGGCCGAGGATCTACCCGAAGCGAGTTTTGCCGGACAACAGGAAAGCTACCTCAACATTCGCGGCGAAGCGGCGCTGCTCGATGCCTGCCGACGTTGCTTTGCGTCGCTCTTCACCGATCGCGCGATCATCTACCGCAACATCAACAAATTCGATCACCTCAAGGTCGCGCTTTCTGTCGGTGTGCAGATGATGGTGCGGTCGGATCTCGCGGGCGCTGGTGTGGCCTTCTCTATCGATACCGAGACCGGCTTCGACAAGGTGGTCGTCATCAATGCGGCCTGGGGCCTAGGCGAAAGCGTGGTCAAGGGCACTGTCGATCCCGACGAGTACCACGTGTTCAAACCCCTGCTTTCCGATACCGCACTGACCCCCATCGTGGAAAAGAAGAGAGGTGGGAAGGCGACCAAAATGGTCTACGCTGCGGCCGATACACCGACGCGAACCGTTCCGACCTCTCGCCAGGAGCGCGAGACCTTCGTAATGAGCGACGCCGAAATCCTGACGCTGGGCCGATGGACGTGCACAATCGAAGGCCACTACGGGCGGCCCATGGATATCGAATGGGCGAAAGACGGTCAAAGCGGCAAGCTGTTCATCGTGCAGGCACGGCCGGAAACCGTACAATCGCGCCGAGACCCGGGCGTTTTCAAGAGCTATCGCGTCACCAGCAAAGGTCGGTTGCTGGCCAAGGGGCTTAGCGTGGGCAGCGCTGTCGTTTCGGGGCGCGTGTGCCTGATCGAGAGCGTGCGCGATATTGATCGCTTCGTGGACGGCGCGATCCTTGTGACCGCCAACACCGATCCCGACTGGGTTCCGGTCATGAAGCGCGCAGCGGCGATCGTCACCAATCACGGCGGACGAACGTCGCACGCCGCGATCGTGAGCCGCGAACTGGGATTGCCCGCAATCGTCGGTGCGGGCGACGCGACGCACGTGCTCCATGGGGAGCAAGAAATCACGGTCTCGTGCGCGGAGGGCGACGAAGGTTTCATCTACGAGGGCAAGGCCGCCGTCGAAGTCCGGCAACTCGATCTGAGCGCCGTGCCGAAGACGCGCACCCACGTCATGCTGAACCTCGCGAACCCGGCGGCCGCTTACCGCTGGTGGCGGCTGCCAGCCGACGGCGTGGGTCTTGCGCGCATGGAATTCGTTGTGAGCAATCACATCAAAGTCCATCCAATGGCGCTCGTACGTTTCGACACCTTGAAGAACGAGCAAGCGAAAGCCGCGATCGCAGATCTCACGCGCGGCTATCCGAGTCGAACCGACTACTTTGTCGATCGCTTGGCGCTTGGTCTGGCGCGAATTGCCGCCGCACCTCATCCGCAGCCCGTGATCATCCGTATGAGCGACTTCAAGACCAACGAGTACGCCAACCTCTTGGGCGGGCGCGAGTTCGAGCCCGAAGAAGAGAATCCGATGCTTGGGTTCCGCGGCGCGTCGCGCTACTATTCTCCGCGGTATCGCGATGGCTTCGCGTTGGAGTGCCGCGCGATCCTAAAACTCCGCCGCGAGATGGGGTTCAAGAACGTTGTCGTAATGATTCCATTTTGCCGCTCGACAAAGGAAGCCGACCAAGTGCTCGCCGTCATGGCCGAAAACGGATTGAAGCGGGGCGAGGACGGGCTTCAGGTCTATGTCATGTGCGAAATCCCATCGAATGTCGTCCTGGCGAAAAAATTCGCCGAACGGTTCGACGGTTTTTCCATCGGCAGTAACGACCTTACCCAATTGACGCTGGGTGTCGATCGGGACTCGGCCGAGCTCGCCCAACTGTTCGACGAACAGGACGACGCCGTGAAATGGATGATCAGCAATGTCATTCAAGAGGCGCACAGCGCCGGCGCCAAAGTGGGCCTTTGCGGTCAAGCGCCGAGCGACCATCCTGAATTCGCCGAATTCCTGGTGCAATGCGGGATCGACTCGATATCGGTCAGTCCGGACAGCTTCGTCGCGGTGAAAAACCGCGTTGCGTCTGCCGAAGCGGCGATGGCGAAGACACGAGTGGGCCGGTGAACTGATTGCTCAAGAAGTGCTGTTCGGGCGTTAGCGGCAGTTCAGCCTCATATCTCGGTTCTCAACGCGTTTGCGAGGATGGCGTTGGTCGTATGCGGAACGCTTGTGGTCGAACGAACGGAGCGAATGCTTGCACGCTTGCCCTACACACCGAGTGGCAAGTCTGAGCGCCGCAACGAGAACGCGGCATGGCGAACATTCCACCTGGACCGAGTGGACCCGTTTTGATCGCTATCAAACATGGCGCAAACAGCGACCGGAGGCGGCATCGCCCGCGACCGGAAGCTCGTCAACAAAAACGAGGCCAACGCCGTCCGGATGATCTTCATACGCTATCCGGCGCTTGGGTCTGTCGGTATCTGCTGTCCCCGGCCCCCGGAATACTTGCTTGAACGCCCTTGGGCCTCGCACTGGATCCTCTTCAATCGCGTCCGACGCATCGTGCACAACCATGTCGCGGATCTTGCCGGAGCGGCCGCAACGGTCGCATCGAAAGCCTTCTACCACTGTCCACACACGTAATTCCGGCACGAACCGCTGCAGCGTTGCCGGTGTCCAAATTGTCCTCCGCAAGCAGAAGCAATGGATCGACAAGCTTGCGCCGTCACGCAACAGATCGCGCACCCTCAGAAAGACGGTTCCCATTCTTCCGAACATAGACAGGTTCTGCTAAAGTTCGGTTCAGGAAATCGCCCAAACTTTATCGAATACGTTCACGGTTCTTTGAGTGCCGTATCCCACGTGCGCGTCACAGGCTTCAAAACATAACCGAGTATAGAGCGCGCTCCCGTCTTGACGTCGACTTCGACTTCCATCCCGGGCAGCAGCCGCCCCTCCTTCGGATTGTCACCGAAATAGTCGCGCGCCAGGCGGACGCGCACGCGGTAGAACTGGCGCCCCTCCTGATCGGCGAACGTGGTCGCTGAGATGCGCTCGACCTTGCCCTCAAGCGTTCCGAACATCGCATAGTCGAACGCCGAAACGCGGATGTCGGCGCGCTGTCCGAGCTCGACCTGCCCGATGTCCTGCGGCGAGACCTGCGCCATGACGACCAGCGGATCTTGCGTCGGCACCAACTCCATCAGCGTCTCGCCGGGCTTGACCACCGCGTTGATCGCCTTGACCGAAAGCCCCGACACCAATCCCGTCACCGGCGCCGTCAGATTCAGGCGGCGCGCGCGGCCTTGCTCGTTGCTCAACGCCGCCTCGACCTCACCCAGCTCCGCCGTATGCTTGGCGATCGCCTCTTGCGCGTCCGCGCGCGTGCGGGCCTCGAATTCCTTGAGCTTGCGTTCGTACTCCGAGAGTTCCCGCTCCGCCGTCACCAGTTGGTCGCGTGCGTTCATGCGCTGCTTCTGGCGATCGGCCGCATCGCGCTGCGCGCCGTAAAAGCGGTCGCGGGTCGTGAGCTTGCGCTTGAAGAGGTCCAACCTCAGCGTCAACTCTTCTTCCGCAATCTGCGAGTCGCGGCGCAACACGATCAATTGCGACGACAGACGGGCCACTTCGGACTCCCGCTGTGACGTCTGCGAACTCAGCACCGTGCGCTCCGCCTCAAGCGCCTGAATGCGCGCATTGTAGAGCGACAACTGTTCGGCCTTCTGCTTGAGGAAGCCCGAAACGATCTTCTCGAAACTCGGCGTCCGTCCTTCGAAAATCGCCCGCTCGCCTTCCATCGCCAGCAAATGCGCGGCGCGCTTCGCCTTGATTTGTTCAAGCCGGCCCTCGGTGTCCAGCGGCGCCAGACGAAGCAACGTTTGGCCCTTGCGAACCCGCTCGCCTTCGCTGACCAGAATGTCGGCAACGACGCCGCCTTCAAGATGCTGAATGGCGACAAGCTCGCCCGCAGGCACCACGCTCCCGCGCGCGTTCGTCACGATGTCGACGCGCGTCAACGCCGACCAGACCACGGCAAGCACGATCAAGGCGCAAATGGCGTAGACGAGCTGAGACCAGCTCTTCGACGGCGGCCGCTCTTCGAGCTCGATGGCCATGTTGATCGGTACGACGCCGGGATCGAACAAGAGCTTCACCTTGCCCGCCGTCTCTTTGATCTTCCGGCTCAATTCGTTGCTCATGCCGCTTTCCCGCTCTTGCTCTGTCCGATCAACTTCTCGATCGCACCTTCAGGCTTGCCGCCGAACTCGACGTTGCCGCCGCGCAAGAACACCGCGTAGTCGGCGATGCGGATGTAGCTCGGCCGGTGACTCGTAAACAGAACCGTGCGCGTACCGCGCAAACGCTCCAGCAATCGCTGCACCGCGTTCGCGCCCTGCTCGTCCAGCATGGCTTCCGGTTCGTCCAACAACAGAATGGGCGCCTTGCGCACGAGCGCACGCGCGATCGTCAGCTGACGCAAGAAGCCTGGCGGCAACGTCGCCGTTGTCAAATCGCCAATGCGCGTATTGAACTGCTCCGGCAGCGCCAAAATACTGTCCAAAATCCCAGCATCGTCGGTCGCGCGGCGCAGCGCCCCGTCGCTCGCCGGCGCGTCGGCCAGGCGCAGGTTCTGCGCGATCGTGCCGTAGAAGAAATCGATCCGCTGCGGCGCGCTCGAGATTGCACGGCGCAACACCTTCGGCGACAGCTGCCGAACGTCGGCCCCGTCGATCGTCACGACGCCGCTTTGCGGCTGATAGAGTCCCTGAAGCAGGCGAAGAATGCTCGACTTGCCCGCGCCGTTCGGACCCGCGAGCGCGATCATCTTGCCCGCCGGAATATGCAGATTGACGTTCAGCAGAGCGGGATCGGTTTCGTTACCGTACCGCAGACTCACTCTGTTGAGCGAGATGCGCCCCTGACGCGGCGCGCGCGCCAGATTGGGAATGCTCGCATCGTACTCGTCGGTCAACCGCAGCATCTGGTTCATCGATTGGATCGAGGCGCGCAAGCGCCCCAGCCGCCCCAGCGTCTGAAACAGCTGCTGCGCCGGACTCAAAATCCGCCACGTCAGCGCCATCGTCGCGATCAAGGCGCCCACCGTGATCGAACCGCTAAGCACCATCAGCGTTCCGAACACCAGCACCGCAATCGCCGCCGCACTGTTCAAGAACTGACTGAGCGCTTCGACGGCCGCCGACCGGTCCTGCAACTCGCCGGCGCGCGTGGCGGTATCGGCCGACATCAGGCGGAAGCGGTGCAGCCAAACGCCCTCCGCCCCCTCGCGCTTGATGCTCTCGTGATGCAGCGTCGTATCGGTGACATGATTGAACAAGTCCGTGGCGCTCGCGCTGTGCGCCTGCTCATGCGACTGCAGCCAGCGCGCACCGAAGAAGCCCGCCGCCGCAAACACGATGCACGCTGCAAGCGGCACAAGCGCAAGCCAACCGCCGATCAGCGCAATCACGGCCAGCGAAACGATCGTGAACGGAAAGTCGACGATCGCACCCGCGGCAGGACCTGCGAACAAATCCCGCACGGCCTGAAACTCGCGCAGGCGCGCAATTTGCGCCGAGATCGGCGGCCCGTCGGTGTAGCTCAACGGCAGGCGCAAAAGTTTCGCAAACGTCGCGGTGCCGACCAGATAGTCGATGCGCGCCGCCATCGCCCCCAACAAGCGCGACCGCAACGTCTTCAAATAGAGATCGACGCCGATGGCGATCGCGATTCCCATGAAAAGCATCGGCAAAGTGTCGAGCGCGCGCGACGCGATCACCCGATCATAGACCGTCATCACGAACAGCGGCACCGCAATCGACAGGACGTTTGAGACTGCCGAAATCAACAGCAATTGACCGACGAACGATTTGAAGCGACCGAGCAACCGCCTCGACCACGTCCCGCGCGCCGCCGTCGATTTCGGATCGATCGGCGAAGCGACATAGGCCCGACCGTCGCGGTGAGCCTCTTCGTCGCTCAGGGCGCGATATTGGCCGTGCGTAAATGCCAGAATCGCGCCACCACTCTCGTCGAGCAGCACGACGACGTCGTCTGTCTCATCGGCTTCATGAAGGCACGGCATCATCCGCGGATCGATATCGCACGGCCGCCCCGTTACGGGTTCGGTCTTGTAGCCGAGATTGACAAGCGCCGTGCGCAAGTCGCCGATATCCATCCCGTCCTGGAAATGCGGCGTCGCCTCCTCGCGGCTGAGTTCGGTGCCTCGATAGCCGAGCGTCTTCAGGAAAGGCGCAAGACATTGTGCGGTCGCGGTACTCCGCTTGCGTCCCTGCGCCGACGTTTTGATTTCAGAAGGATCGAACGCGACGAGCGCTTCCCAATAGGCTTGCGCGAATTCGGACGCCGCCGCAAGCCGCGCCTTTCCACGGGCGATCCAAGCCGGAGGGACGAAGCGATCGATGAGTGCCTTGGCTTGCGCGATGAACGTCATGACGCAAGCCCCGCACGCGCCGTCGTGTCGGTACCGCGCAGCCTTAGGCGCCCATCGACCATTTCATAGATCGTGTCGCACATGCGCAGATACGACGGCCGGTCGGTAACGAACACCGCCGCCCGCTTGCCCTTCTGGCGTTCGAAATACGCAAGCAGCATGCGGTCCGCGTCGTGGTCGAGCGCGGCGTTCGCGGTATCGAACAGCACGATCCGCGGGCTTTGGGCCAACGACCGAACAATCGAGATCCGCTGCGCGATGCCCATCGGCGTATCGCTCGATCCGGTGAGCGGCGTGTCCAGACCACGGCTCAAGCTGCCCACATAATCCGCAAGACCCAACACGCGGCACAAGGCCAGCGCGCGGCGCTTCGCCGGGCCATCCTCGAACAACGTCAAATTCTCAAGCAACGTCCCCGCATAAATCGTGGGTGAGGTCGGCAGCAGCGCGATCTGGCGCCGCAATTCCTGCGGCGCAAGAGCGCTGAGCGGCACATCGTCATAACGAACGCGCCCCTCGTGAGGCGTCAGCAAGGCGTTCATCACTTTCAAAAGCGTCGTTCGCCCGGACCCCGTTTCGCCGACAATGCCGATATACGAACGCGCGGGCACTTCAAGCGACACGCCGTCGACCGCGTTGCGCGACGCCTTCGGATAGCGGAACGACACGCTCTCAAGCTTCAGAACGCCGTTCTTGGTTTTCGGGAACGCAAGTTCGCCCGTCATCTGCGGCGTCAGATCCTCCATCCGCCGCATCTTCTCTTCGGCGAGCCGGATGAACGGATAGCGCGCCCACAGCCCCAACCCCTTCAGCACCGGCTGCAAAAGCCGCCCGGTGAGTATCGTCGTGGCGGCCAGCCCGCCGATGGTCAGCGCACCGTTCACGACCGCGATCGCGCCGATCGCCACCGTCAACACGGAAGCAGCCTGCGCCAACTCGCCGGCGATCGATTGCGTTTGCGCCGTCACGCGCGCGATGGCGCCGAACGCGTCCGCGGACTCTTCCTGCAGGCGTTCGTGACGCCGCTGCATCGGCGCTTCCAAACCCAGCGCCTTCACAGTGGCGATGCCGGATATGCACTCGACCATAAAATTGTGGCGCTTCACATCGCTGAGTTCGCGCCGCCCCGTTTCCAGCATCAGCTTGCGCGCAACCGTCAAGCCCAACGCCGCAAAAGCCGCAAACAGAATCAGCGGCACGGCTGCCATCCATCCCGCGATAATACCGATCAAGGCGACGAAGACAAAAATGAACGGCACGTCGGCAAGCAACGCACCCGCCTGGCAGTAGAAAGCGCGGATGGTTTGAATTGCCTGAAAGCGATCGGCATGCGTCCCCGGCGTGTCGATGCTGAACGCGCCGATGTCGGTGGACAGGAGGCGGTCGACCATCCGGCAGTTCTCGTGGTGATCGTAACGCGCGCCCACAGCCGACATAATCCGCGCCCGCAAGACCCGCAGCACAAACTCAAGAGCGAACGCCGCAAATACCGCGATCGTCAAAACCACAAGCGTGCTCAGCGCATGATGCCGGATCACGCGGTCGTACATCTGCAGAATCGCAATCGGCAGCGCGAGCGCAAGCATGTTAATGCCCAGCGACGCGGCCATGACGTCGGCGCGCAGCCAAAGGCGATGCAATGCTCGGGTACTGTCCCCGTAATTCATCGTGCAGATTGTCCCGGAACCCCAGAAAACCTGCCGAATTTACGCCTCGCGCCTTTCGGAACGCTGAACGGACGGCAAAGAGGCGCGACGGGATTTGCTTCAAAAGCCGCGGGTAAAAATTTCCAAATCTTTAAGGTGAACTCGAATTAGGCCGCCTTAACGATCTGCCTTAGGAGGTCCCTCATTTCTCTTAAACATTATCCCAAACTGATAGAGGCCCAAGAAAGGCCGTGGGACGCACATGAGTTCGATCAAGAAACCGCCGCCGAAGGAAGCTGCCGCTTCCTCGTCGCTCGAACACGATCCCGCCCTCGACAAAGCGGGCGCGAACGAAGGCGCCCTCGCGCCCGCGGGCTCACCGTCGGCCGCCGGCGCCCAAGCACCGGGCGACGGCGCCCTTCATTTGCAGAATGCCCATTACGGCGCCCTCGACGTCGCAACGCCAGATGGCGGCAACGCCGGTCAAGGTTCAACAGGCGCCGGCGACATCCCGCCGCCGCCGCTTGCGCTCGATCTGACGACCCACCCCGACGTCGCATCGCTGACGCCGCAAACCACGAAAGCCTTTGCCGGCACGCTTCCGGGCGAAGGCACGCCGCCCGGCGACCAGCCCGCGGGTTCCGGACCAGCGACGAACAGCCAAGTCGCGTCGACCGAGACCTTCGCCTTCAACGCCGGCAACGCGCCTGCTCCAAGCGCCGCGTCAACTAAGGTCAATGCGCTGTCGCAAACGGCGGCAGCTACCGAAGACGAAAACGAAGCGCCAACCGATATTTCCTTGTCGAACACGACAATTGCCGAGAACGCGAACGGCGCGATCGTCGGCACGCTGACGACGGTGGATCCCGATTCCGGCGACACGTTCACGTACACCGTCTCGGACGACCGCTTCGAGGTTGTCGACGGTCAGCTCAAACTCAAAGGCGGCGTCTCCCTCGACCACGAAGCCGAACCGCTTGTCACCGTATCGGTCACGTCGACCGACAGCGCCGGCCACTCGATCACCGAGAGCTTCACGATCACCGTCGAGAACGTGAACGAGGGCCCAGCGGACATTGCCCTGTCGAACGCGACGATCGCGGAGAACGCGGCCGGCGCCGTGGTCGGCACACTCTCGACCGTCGATCCCGACAGCGGCGACACGCACAGCTACGCGGTGTCCGACAACCGGTTCGAAGTCGTCGACGGCCAACTCAAACTCAAGGACGGTATCGCGCTCGACCACGAAGCCGAACCGAACGTGACCGTTCAGATCACATCGACCGATGCGGGCGGCGTGTCGATC
>JAEUMM010000261.1 GCA_016792645.1 Alphaproteobacteria bacterium
TATCCGTGGGACATCGGTTCGACCTATGTGCAGCAGCCGCCCTATTTCGAAGGCATCAAAGCCGAGCCCACGCCTCTCGTCGACGTGAAGGGCGCGCGCATTTTGGGGCTGTTCAACGACTCGATCACGACCGACCACATCAGTCCGGCCGGCGACATCAAGGCGTCGAGCCCGGCAGGTGAGTTCCTGCAGGAGCGGCAGGTGCGGCCGACGGACTTCAACTCGTACGGTGCGCGGCGCGGTAATCACGAAGTGATGATGCGCGGCACCTTCGCCAACATCCGCATCAAGAACCAGATGGTGGCAGGCGTCGAAGGCGGCGTGACGAAGCATCAGCCTTCAGGCGAGCAGATGACGATCTACGACGCGTCCATGCGCTATCAGCGCGAGGGCGTGCCGCTTGTCATCTTCGCCGGCAAGGAATACGGCACGGGGTCGTCGCGCGACTGGGCGGCGAAGGGGACGCGGTTGCTGGGCGTACGCGCGGTCATCGTCGAAAGCTTCGAGCGGATCCATCGTTCGAATCTGGTCGGCATGGGCGTGTTGCCCCTGCAGTTCACGGACGGCACGTCGTGGCGTTCGCTGGGCATGACGGGCGCGGAGGTCGTGGACATTCCCGGGCTTGAGGCGGGATTGAAGCCGCGCCAGACGGTTGTCGCCTCGATCACGTTCGCGGACGGGCGTCGTCAGGACGTCCCGCTCTTGTGCCGGATCGATACCCTGGACGAGATCGAGTATTTCCGGAACGGCGGGATTCTTCACTACGTCCTGAGAGACCTAGCCAAAGCGGCAGCATAAACCATTCCACACACCGCTTCGTGACTAGGCAGTGAGGCCGCGGGCGCATTAGTCTCGCGGGTATGACGGATACGGTCTTTCCCATCATTCGGCGCGCCGGATGCCTCGCGGCGTTCGGCGCTCTGTTTATGTGGCCGGCGTTCGCGGGCGACAACATGAAGCAACCGGTTTTCGTGGAACTGTTCACGAGCCAAGGTTGCTCGTCGTGCCCGCAGGCTGATCAGATTCTTGGCGATCTGCAGAAGCGCGACGACGTCGTCGCCCTGTCGTTCAGCATCGACTATTGGGATTACATCGGTTGGCGCGACACGCTGGCCACGCGCGAGAACACGCTGCGTCAGCAGGCGTACGAGAAGTCCCTGCCCTCGCATCGCGTGTACACGCCGCAAATGGTGGTCGACGGCGTGCAGGACGTGGTCGGGAACCAACGGTCGGACGTCATGGCCGTGATCAACAAGCGCGTCGCGGCGACGCGCGGCAAGCGCGTGCCGATTTCGATTACGCAGGCGGGCGACGAGGTTCAGGTTCGTATCGGCGCCGGTACAGCGCCTGGGCATTCCGCCACCGTGTGGTTGGCGCATACGCTGTCGACGCGGACGGTGAATATCGCCAAGGGCGAGAACAGCGGCCGCGTGATCGTTTATCACAACATCGTCCGCGGCTTTTCGGCCGTCGGCAAGTGGTCGGGGCAACCGGTGACGCTGGAACTTCCCGCGCAAGGCGTGCGGGGCGAGATCACCGACGGCGTCGCCGTATGGGTGCAAGAAGGCGGCAACGGACCGGTGTACGGCGTTGCGCAAACGCGCGTCACCGACGCGAAGTAGATCCGCGGTCGCCTATGGCGTGACTGTGGGGCCGGCGGGCGTGCCTACAGGCCGCAACAAATCTTCCATCGGCGTCGTCAAGAGAACGCCTTTGTATCGCGGCACCTTGTAGGCCCAGCCTGCCACGGTGCCGTTGATATCTTGCACTTCTTTCGCAACATCGGGCTTTAGGCCGCCCGGCTTTTCGGCTTCGGGCGGCGCGGCCGACGGGTCGCTGACAGCGTTCACCGTCAGCCAGAAGTCGCGATCCTGTTCGATGACGCTGATACTAAGCTTCAGGCCGTCGAAGGTTGTGAACACGGCACGCGCCGCATTCGTGAAGTCGACGCCCGCCAACGGCTTCACGTCGTCGAACGATATGCCCATCAGCGCGTTGCCGATGGCGTTCGGCTCGCTTTCGGTGCGCAGGACGCGGCCGGCGGGGATCGTGTCGACGATGCGGAAGTTCTCGTCCGACGGCTTGTCGCGCGTGACGCTGTAGGGTTTGCCCTTGAACGGTTGGACGGCGGCGGTTTTCACGCGCGTTCGGGCAAGATCGATGAACGCTTTGTCGAGCCACTGCGCCTGCGTCGTCGGCGGCGCGAAATTGCCGCGCGCGACATAGGTTTGCGGTTGGTCGGCGTGACGGACGTACACGGCCTGCGCACCGCCCGCCGAGGCACCTTCAACCGCGCCGCCAACGATAAGGCTCGCCAGAACCTCGCCCTTCGCATTCTTCATCGTGACCAGCGTACCGGTGCCGCCCGACTTCGGCAGGCTAACGCCCAGCTTTTCGTGCCAGTCGGCGCGGGCCGTGCGCTGCTCCACCAAGTTGAGTTCGGCAAGGCCCAGCGTCGCCTTCAACACCGTGTTTCCGTCGGCCGGATAGTTTGCCTTGTCGGGCAGGATCCAACGACCTTCGGCATTGCGGGTGACATTGAACGAGTCGGATTTGGTCTCGATTTGGATCGACGTCACGGTTCCCATGTCGGCCTTCAGCGACGGGAACATGCGCACGGTCGTGAAATCGGAGTCGCCGGTCGAGGCGCGTTGCCATACCGCGACAACGGCGAGGACGACGGCAATCGCCGTGACGCCCGCGAGTTTGGCGAGGGCCTGCACTCGGCGGCGCAATACCGGAATGAGCGGCGCCTTCACTGCGTCGGTCATCGGGCGGCCCCTCCTTGCTTCGACTTGCGCCGGCGAAACGCGGCCAGCACCAGCGCCGTGCCGCCCAGCATCAGGGGCACGAGCAGAATGTTGATGGCCGCAAGCCAGCTGCCCAAGCGGTCGATATCGGTGCGCAGGCGACGCTGCACGTCGCGTAGCGCACTGCGCGTTTCAACGAGTTCGGCGCGAAACTTCTCGATCTCGGCCTCTTGCTCGGGCGTGAGGAGTTCATGCGGCTGGGCGCCTGGTTTCGGCGCCGCGTTGCGGCGACCTTCCAACTCCGCGAGACGGGTCTGCGTTGCCGTCATCTTTTCCTGCAGCTGTTGCTCCTGACGCAGGAACTGCTGCTCGGCGCGACGGCGCAGGTTGTTGACCACCGTGAACGGACGGTTCGACGAGCCGCGCGAGCGGAGCGAAATCAGATCTTCCGAGCCCGTGAGCTTCTCGATCGCATTGAGCACGAAGGAGGCGTTGTCGGCGACGGGCACGGCCACGCGCTGCCCCTGAAGCTCTTGCGCCTGAACCCAGAAGCTGTCGTTGAAGAGATCGCTGTCGGCGACGAGAATGATATTCGCCGAACCCTTCGTTTCCTTCAGATGCGCCGGCAGTGGCGTCGCGTTGGTGCCTGGCGCGGGGGCCGACCCGGCCGGGGGACCAGCAGGGAACGCGGATTTGATCGGACCTTGGACGCGGGCCGCCACCGTGAAGCGCTCGCCGGACTTGACGAAGTCGCGCAGCAGTTCATCCGGGTTCGGCGAGCCGCGAACCTTGGCGACATCGATTTCCATCGTGTCGTCGGACGTTTGAAGCAGCGGCGAGAGGGTGGTCGTCGCGCCCTTCGTTTGCTTGATGCCGCCGATGGTCGCGAGATTGATGTCGGTGAGTTGGGCGGTGATGAGGTCGTTGCGGTCCATGTCGTAGACGGTGAGCGCCACCCAGGCGACATAGTCGGCGACATCGCCGCCGAACTGGACGCGTTGCGCGCGGTCGCGGACGCCGATCACGTGCTTCGGATCGATCGCGACGCCCCAACTGTTGGTGAGCTTTTCAATGCTGGTGGCGGAGGACGGCGTCGAGCCTTCAAGAGGCTGACCCTCAGGTCCGGAACCGAGCTGCGAGAGCTCGGACCAGGGATCGAGGAACACGAGGGCGCGGCCGCCGCGCATGACGAACTGATCGAGCGCGTATTGCGTCTTGTCGTTCAACGGTTTGGGGTGGGCGATCATCACGACGTCGATGTCGGCGGGGACGCGGTCGAAATCCTGTTCAAGGAACTCGACGTCGAAGGATTCGCGGATTTGCTCGTAGATCATGAACGGACGCGAGCGGCCCTGCATCGCCTCCAGCATGCCGCCGGAACCGGTGTCGAAGGGCAGGTTCGTCACGACACCGATCTTCGGCTTCTTGTCCCGCGTCAGTTTGTAGATGAGATTGGTGATGTCGAATTCGAGATACTGCTCGCGATCTTCGAGGAAGAAGGGGATCACCTCGCGGCCGTTGACGGTGTTGGTGCCGACGAGGCCGAAATAGATCTTTTCGCCGTTCGGCGTCGGCGCGCCGGTCACGCCTTGGGCGACGGCGATGTCTTCCTGCTCGCTCAGAGGTTCCGGGTCGATGATTTCGAGCTTCAGCTTGCCGCCGGCGATGCCGGCGTATTCCTTCAACAGATCGCGCACGCGCGCGCCGTAGGCGCGGACGCCGGAATATTTCACCGACGCAGCTTCGGAGAAGAAGAAGCGCAGCGTGACGGGCTCGGGGAGCGAGCGCAGGGTGTTCTTGGTGCCGTCGGAGACCGTGTAAAGGCCCGCTTGCGTGAGATCGAGGCGGGCGGCGGAGAACCACACATCCGAGAAGATGTTGACGGCGAAGAAGAGCACGATCGACAGCGCGATCGAGGCGGCGGCGATGGTCGATCTGGTCCAGCGCATGGCCTTAGCCCGCCCGCTTCAGGTCGATGATGACCACGTTGATGTAGAGAAACACCGCGATCAGGGAGCCGAAGAAGATCAAGTCACGCAGATCGATGACGCCGTCCATGATGGCCGCGAAGTGCGTGAGGAAGCTGAACGAGGACACGGCGTTGACGATCGCGAGCGGCGCCCAAGCCTGGAAGAAGTTGAGGACCAAATCGTGACCGGCGATCGTGAACATGAATGAGACGACGACCGTGATCACAAAGGCGATGACTTGGTTGTTGGTCAGGGCCGAGATCGCGGAGCCGATGGCGAGGTAACCGCCGGCCATGAGCCAGCTGCCGAAGTAGCTGGCCACGATCACGCCGTTGTCGGGCGAACCGAGGTAGTTGACCGTCAGCCACATGGGGAACGTGAGCAACAGCGCGAGGCCGGCGAAGGCCCAGGCGGCGAGAAACTTTCCGACCACGGCCGAGCCCACCGAGATGGGCAGCGTGAGCAGTAGTTCGATCGTGCCGGTCTTTTGCTCTTCCGCCCACAGGCGCATCGAGATCGCGGGGATCAGGAAGAGATAGAGCCAAGGGTGGAAACCGAAGAAGGTGCCGAGCTCGGCGCGGCCGCTGTCGTAGAACTGGCCGAAGTAGAATGTGAACGAGCCCATCGCGAGCAGGAAGATCACGATAAAGACGTAAGCCAGCGGCGTTGCAAAGTAGCCCTCGAACTCGCGGCGGAAGACGGCGTAGGTGGCGTTGGCGAAGCTGCTCACGAGGCGCTCTCCACCTTGATTTCGGCGTCGGCCGTTGTCAGCGCACGGAAGACGTCGTCGAGGCGCTTGGTCGGCGACTTCGCGAGCAACTCGGCCGGCGTGCCGTCGGCGACGATGCGGCCCTTATCGATGATGACGGCGCGCGAGCAGACGGCGTCGACCTCTTCGAGGATGTGCGTCGAGATGATGATCGCCTTCTCCGGGCTCATGGCGCGGATCAGGTTGCGCACCGCTTGCTTTTGGTTGGGGTCGAGACCGTCGGTCGGTTCGTCCATGATGAGGACCGGCGGGTTGTGCAGGATCGCTTGCGCGAGGCCGACGCGACGCTTGAAGCCTTTCGACAGCGTTTCGATGCGTTGATCCAGCACGCCTTGCAAGCCGGTGCGCGCGACGGCGGTTTCGATCGCCTTCTTCGCTGCGGCGTCGGTGAGACCGCGCACGCGCGCGATGAAGCTCAAGAACTGCACCGGCGTCATGTCAGGATACGCGGGCGCGCCTTCGGGCAGATAGCCGATGGCGGTTTGCGCCTGGAACGGTTCTTCGACCACGTCGTGGCCGCAGACGGTGATGCGGCCTTCGCTTGGCGCGAGGTAGCCGGTGATCATCTTCATGGTGGTCGATTTGCCGGCGCCGTTGGGGCCGAGGAAGCCCAGCACTTCGCCTTTGGCGACGCGCAGCGAGATGCCTCCAACGGCCGTCAAGTCGCCGAACCTGCGAACCAAGCCTTCAATTTCGATCATGGAATGAGGGGCAATCTTGCCTAAGAAAACGGGTGAATTGCGCGGCCCAGCCAATACGCAAAACCTCCTGCAACCGCAAGTGTCCAGTTGTTAAAGGACCTACACCCGCAGCATGAGGCCGCCATCGACGGTGAGGCCGTGGCCGGTGACGAAGGCCCCGTCCGCCGAGGCTAGGAAGAGCGCCGCCTTGGCGAGGTCTTCGGGTTGGCCCAGACGGCGGAGCGCGGACTTCTTCGCCCAGATGTCGGCGACCTCGGGACGTGCCTCCCACAAGGGACTGGTCATGCCGGTCTTGATGGCGCCCGGCATGAGGTAATTCGCCGTAATGGCGAATTTGCCGAGCTCAAGCGCCAGCGTGCGGGTGAAGCCCGCGACGCCCGCCTTCGACGCGCAGTAGGCGGAGAGGCCGTAGTCGGTGCCTTCGGCCATCACGGAGGCGACGTTGATGATCCGGCCGGCGCCGCAGTCGCGCAGGTGCGGGATCGCGTTCTGGCAGATGAAGAAGGGCGCGGTGAGATTCACGGCGAGCGTGCGGTCCCACTGCTCGCGCGACATGACTTCTCCGAGCGCGTTGGAGCCGATGCCGGCGTTGTTCATCACGATGTCGAGACGGCCGAAGTGTTTCACCGCGGTGTCGACGATCGTCTTCGGTGCGCCGTCGGTGGTGATGTCGGCTTCGAGCGTCGCGACGGCTTCGTGCGCCTTGTGCGCGTCGGCTAGTCCTTTGCCGGGGAGATCTACGGCCAAGACTCGCGCGCCTTCCTTCGCGAAGAGTTGCGCGGTGGCGCGGCCGATGCCGGAGGCGGCGCCGGTGACGATGGCGGCTTTGTCTTTGAGGCGCATGAGGACACTCCCGGGCTTTTGTTTTGCCGGAGTGTTTCACACTGCGAAAAGGGGAGGAAGCCGGTTGGCCCGTGGCATGGATAAGCCGCGAGGGGGGCTGGGGGCTGATGGTCCGAGGCCTTCACCGCACCAACGAGCCAACCGGTACGCATGAAGATGATGGTGGAACGCGGCGCGCCCGCGGCCGAAATGCGGCTCAACTGTGGCCCCGATTCACGGGTTCGACAGACGAAGATGAATAGCGATTCAGGTAGGGCGAAAACTCAAGCGGAAAGCGGCCTGGCGAGCCGTTCGGCGATGACGCGCATCGCCTTGGGGTTCGAACCCATGATTGTGTGTGCGCTATCAACTTCGACGTTTTCGGCCGTCGCGCTCTCTTCGATCAGGCAGGCTTGCCACGGCACGATGCCGTCTTGGCGCGAGTGGATCGCGGTGACGGGGACCGGCGGGTTTTTCAGGAGATGCGGCGCGCGCTCGACAAACGTCGCGTCGAAATTGCCGGAGAGCGCGTGGGCGAACGGCGAGAGCGGCGTTGCGACGGGCAGTCTCACCGGCGTTCCCAGCGTGATGACGCGCGCGACTTTGTCGGGCGTGTCCTTGGCGAGTTCACGGGCGTAGAGACCGCCAAGGCTGCGGCCGATGAGAGTGACTTTGCGTCCGCTCTTTTGCAGCGCTTCGTCGAGCAGGGTTTGGCAGCGTTTGATCGCAACGGCGGACGGGCCCCAGTTGGAGCCCCTGCCCCAGCCTTGCGCTTCGTAGCCGACCTTGCGCAGCCAGGCGATCAATTCGCCCGTCGCCCAATCGCCGGTGAGGAAGCCGGGGAAGACGAGCACCGCGCTGCCGTCGCCCTTCGGCACGCTGTCCAATGCCGGCGCAGCCGCGGGCCTGATCGTACCGGCGATGAAGGCGAACGCGTCTTTGGCTGCGCCGTTGAAGGCGCTCAAGGGTCGGTCGGTGGGGTATCTCGTTAAGGCCATGGGAGTCAGATGGCCTGCCGGTTTGGTGAATGCAAGCTGGCCGCGCCGTTGCGCGAGG
>JAEUMM010000343.1 GCA_016792645.1 Alphaproteobacteria bacterium
GTCAGCGAAGAAATCACCGGCCGCGCGCTCAAGGACATGGCGCGCCGCGACCAAGTCGTCATCGCGACAAAGGTCTGCTCGCCCATGGGCAAAGACCCGAACGCACGCGGCCTATCGCGAAAACACATCATGGAATCCATCGACGCCAGCCTGGAACGCCTCGGCACCGACTACGTCGACCTCTACCAAATCCACCGCTGGGACTACGACACGCCGATCGAAGAAACCGTCGAGGCCCTGCATGAGGTGGTGAAGACCGGCCGCGCGCTCTACATCGGCGCCTCATCGATGTTCGCTTGGCAGTTCATGAAGGCGCTTGGCCATCAGCGCGCCAACAACCTCACGCAGTTCGTCTCGATGCAGAACCACTACAACCTCGCCTACCGCGAGGAAGAGCGCGAGATGATGCAGCTCTGTCTATCGGAAGGCATCGGCGTCATCCCGTGGAGTCCGCTCGCCCGCGGCTTCCTCACCGGCAATCGCAAAGCCAGCGACAACCCGAAGAAGACGGGCGCACCCGCCGCCAACGCCGAAACCGCCCGCGCCGCCAGCGACGAATTCGCCCACGCGCTCTACTACAAGGACCAGGATTTCGAAGTCGTCGAGCGCGTCGCCTCGGTCGCGAAAAAACACGGCCGCCCGATGGCTCAAGTCGCGCTCGCCTGGCTGCTCGCCAAGCCCGGTGTCACCGCGCCTATCATCGGCGCCTCTAAGCCCAATCACCTCGACGACGCGGTGGCCGCGCTGACGCTAAAGCTCGACGCCGAAGATATGAAGGCGCTCGAAGAACCCTACAAACCCAAACGCGTGATGGGCCATACATAAGAAAGGCGCCCGGCGATGCGGGCGCCGTCAGTCTGGATAGCGACTAGTACCCGACGCGGGAGTAGTCGCGGTCTACGATGCGCGGACGTCCGAAGCGGTCGTAACAGACCCGCTCCACGATGCGGACGCGATAGCCGCGCCGCTGCTCGTAGTTGACGCGGTCGAAACACTGCGCCCGATGGCGATAGACCGGCCGATAGCCGTGCTCATAATAGCCCCGGTCGCGATACTGCCGATCGTTCTTGTCGACATAGACGCGCGCCCCGTCGGGACCGATATACACGTCCGTTTCGGCGTGAGCGGGCGCCACAGTGGCAAAGCTGGCGCCGGCTATCACGACCGCGCCGCACAAAATGGTCTTCAAGGTGCTCATGTTAAGCCTCCGTCTTTTGCTTTCCGCGCCGCTCGATTCAAAAGCGCCTACGCGCCGCAAAAAGAGCGGGACCGGAAAGACACGGAGACAACGAGCGACACGCGGGGAGGTTCCTGGAACGCGCACGAACGCGACGATGCGCGCCCAGAAACCTGACCAAGCTGTTCAGAAGCGGTGCGTGATCTTAGTCGGGCTTCTTGTTCTTACCCAGGAACCCGTAGAGATGCCCCGCAACGTTGCGCATCTGGATCTGCTCGGATCCTTCCGTGATGCGATAGCGGCGATGGTGGCGATAGATGTGCTCGAACGGTTTGTGCCGCGAATAGCCCATGCCGCCGTGCACCTGCATCGCCCAATCGGCCGCCTCACAGCAGAACCGGTTCGCCCAATAGTTACACATCGAAACCTTGTCCGAGAGATAGACCTGGATCTCCGGTCCCGTCATCTGATCCATCTCCCAAGCGGTCTTCTGGATCAAGAGCCGCAGCATCTCCGCCTGCGTCATCAATTCGACGGTCGGAAACTGAATCGCCTGGTTCGAAGCCAGCGGCTTGCCGAACGGCTTGCGCGTCCGCGCGTAATCGACGGACTCGTTCAAACAATAGACGCCGGCACCCAATGACGACGCTGCCTGGCGAATGCGGTTCTCATGCACGAAATGCCGCGCCAGCACGAGACCGTTGTCGACCGGTCCGAACACCGCGTTGTCCGGCACGAACACGTTCTTGAACGACACATGCGCGTGATCCGTCGGCATGTTGAACGTCCAGTAATAGAACTCGACCTTCACGCCCTCAGCCTTCATCGGCACCAGGAAGCAGGTAATGCCCTTCGCATCGCCGTCTTTCCCGCTGGTCCGCGCGAACACCATGTCGTGCGAAGCCGTATGAACGCCAGTGTTCCAGAACTTCTCGCCGTTGATGCGCCAGCCGTTACCTTCCTTGACCGCGCGCGTCTCCATCCACGTCGCATCCGACCCGTGCTTGGGCTCCGTCAACCCGAACGCCGGCCGGTGCGTGCCGGCAAGCATGCCGTTGATGAACTCCTCGCTTTGCGCGGGCGTCCCGAAATCGCGGAACATCAGCACCTGCGGAAAATTGCCGACGATCGAACTCTCGTTCTGCAAGTCGTTGTGCAGCCCAAGTCCCTTCGCGGCCAGATGCTCGCGAATGATCGCCATCGACAGATTGCCGATATTCTGCCCGCCATATTCCTTGGGCAGCGCCAGCCGCAGATATCCAGCCTTGTCCGCAAGCTTGCGCATCTCGCGCAGCAGCGCTTCCCACTCCGGCCGCGGCAGTCCGTCATTGTCCCAATCCGTGCGCGCATGCTCACGCCGGTGATCGAAGAAGCGGATATTGTCGTCGCGGTTCTCGAGCGGCTTGATCTCGCGCTCGATAAAATCGTCGAGCTTCGCGAGCAGCTCTTTCGTCTCCTGCGGAATGCGAAAATCCATGGGGCTCTCCCGTTAGCAATGTTGTGATGGCCGAACCTTAGCCCCGCAGCCCGCGCGAAAAAACGCAAGAAGCCTGCTTGACACTGCAATTCGAGAAGCGTAGAAGCC
>JAEUMM010000406.1 GCA_016792645.1 Alphaproteobacteria bacterium
TGCTTCGTCAGCGCCAATACCGCGGCCCTCGCGCGCGGCTACTTCGATCTCGAAGACCTCGGCGAGTTTCGCGTCAAGGGCGTGGCGAACCCCATGCACGTGCATCGCCTCAACGGCATGGGCAGCTCGCGTAGCCGCTTCGACGTCTCCCGCTCGCGGGGCTTGAGCCGCTTTGTCGGTCGCGCCTCGGACCTACGCACATTGGAAGACGCGCTCGAACAGACTGCTGCCGGCAACGGCCAGGTGATCGGCGTCGTCGCGGAGGCCGGCACCGGCAAGAGCCGCCTCTGCTTCGAGTTCCTCGAGCGCTGCCGCGCCAAGGGCATGCGCGTGTTCGAGGGCAGGGCAGTGGCCCACGGGCGCAACATCCCGTTCCTGCCGATCCTCGACGTGTTTCGCTCCTACTTCGGCATCGCGGGCGAGGATGACGAACCGGCATCCCGCGCCAAGATCGCGAAGCATATGGCGGCGCTGGGACCAAAGTTCGCCGAGACGCTTCCGCTGGTTTGCGAATTTTTGGGCGTCGGCGATCCTCAAAACCCTGCGCCGCGACTTGATCCGGAAGTGCGCCAGCGTCTGCTGATAGGGGTCATTCGTCAGATCATCCGCAGCGCGAGCGCCCAGCAGCCCACCGTGACGATGATTGAGGATTTGCATTGGCTCGATGCGGCAAGCGCCGAGTTTCTGGAGCATATGGTCGATGCGCGCGAAGGGTCGCACAGTTTGCTGCTGCTGAATTTCCGGCCCGAGTTTCGCGCCGAATGGATGCAGAAGTCGTGGTACCGCCAGATTCCGTTAACGCCGCTGGACGAACGCGCGTCGGGCGAGCTTCTCGCAAGCCTCTTAGGCAGCGATCCCAGCATCCAGGCGTTGACCCGGCCGATCCACCTGCGCACAAGCGGCAATCCGTTTTTCATCGAAGAGGTCGCGCAGAACCTTCTTGAGACGGGCCATCTTGTGGGCGAACCCGGCAATTACAGATTGGCGACGCCGACCGAGCGTTTGGACGTGCCGTCGAACGTGAAGTCGATACTTGCCGCGCGTATCGATCGTCTGGTGGAACGCGAGAAGCGTTTGCTGCAGACGGCGTCGGTGATCGGCAAGGATTTTTCCGAGCCGTTGCTGGCCGCGGTGGCGGCGCTTTCACGGGACGAATTGAAAGCCGCACTCGCCACCTTGTGCCGGTCCGAGTTCATTCACGAGCAGGCGCTCTATCCGACCATCGAATACGCCTTCAAGCACCCGCTGACGCAGGAAGTGGCGTTGGGAAGCCTGTTGTCGGAACGGCGGCAGAAGATTCACCGTACCTTGGCGGAGGCGGTCGAGCGGCAAGACCCTGAGCACCTTGACGAAAAGGCGGCGCTCCTCGCGCATCACTGGGAAGAGGCCGGTGAGATGCTGACCGCGGCGCAATGGCACGGCCGCGCGGCGCAGTGGGCGGGCCTGACCAACGCGACCGAAGCGCTGCGTCACTGGCAGAGCGCGCGCCGGCTGCTGCGCGATGCGCCGCAGACGACTGAGACCGTGCAGCTCGGCGTCGCCGCTTGCGCGGGCGCGCTGGGCCTCAGCTGGCGGCTGGGGACACCGGAGAAGGAAATCACCGAGGTCTTCGAGGAAGGGCTGAAGCTTGCGCGTGCCTCCAGCGACATCACGGCGCAGGCTGCGTTGAACGGCATCTATGGGTGCTTCTTGGGTCTCGTCGAAGGCTTGTCGGACGAATATTGCCGCTATGCGAAGGAGGGGATCCGGCTCGCCGAGCAGACCGACGATCAGGGCCTGCAGATCGCGCAGCGCGCGTTCTTCGGCTTCGGTACGGTTCTCGCCGGCCGGCTGAAGGAAGGGCTCGCGTCGTGCGAATGGGCGTTCGAGCACCTTCCGGCCGATCCGGAGCTGGGCAAGCCCTACTCGGGTTACAGCCCTTATCTCGGGCTGCTCGACAGTCACGCCTGGATGCTGATCAGGAGCGGGCGTATTGCGGAAGGAAGGGCGGCAATCGCGAACGTCGCGGCGCTGGCGCGCGAATGCGGCGACTTTGAAATCCAAACCTGGCTCGGCCTGCCGAACTCGGAGATGGCCGTCGCGTGCGCAGACGCCGCCGCGGCCCGCGCCTATGTCGACATCTCGCGCGTCTCAGGGGAGAGATCGGCGACGCCGCAGTCAAGAATGATCAGCGTGATAACGCAAGGCGTCGCTTTGCGACTCGAAGGGCGATGGGACGCAGCGGTCGCGGCGTCCAGCGAAGCGGTGGAGCTGGCGCTCGCCGGCGCCAATCGCGAGTTTGAGGGATGGGTGCGCGCCGAACTCTCGCTCGCGCTGCTGGGCAAGCACGACATCGATGGCGCCGAACAGCAGGCCCAGGCGGCCGCGGACGTCGCGCGCTCGCAGGGGTCCCGGTTCGACGAGATTCGCGGGCATCTCGCGTTCATCCGTACGCAGCTCAAGCGGGGTGGCGTGCAAGCGTTCGCGCGGGCAGACCTTGCGCTCGAACGGGCGCAAGCGCTGACCGACGAGTTCGAGATCAACGTCTATCTTCCGGAGCTGCATGAATGCCGCGCGCGCCTAGCGCTGGCGCGCGGCGACGCCGCGACAGCCCGGCGCGAGTTGGAGCAGGCGCGGCAGTGTTACGGAAAAATGGGCGCGACGATCCAGCTCGAACGGCTCGCCAAAGAATTTGCCTAGGAAGGAGCGGCCATGACCCTCGAAGAACTCAGCAACCTCAGTCAGATCATCGGCGTCGCCGCGATCTTTGCGTCGCTCGTGTTCGTCGGTCTGCAGATCCGGCAGAACACGTTGGCCACGCGCGCGGCCTCTCACAACGCGGTCTCGAACGCGCTCAACGAGATCAATCGCATGTGTGCGGAGAACGCGGACTTGACGAAGGTCTGGCTTGCGGGAATGGCCGACCGGCAGGCGCTGACGCCGGAAGAGCGTTGGCGGTTCGATTCGACGATGCGCGCCTACATGCACGTTTGTGAGACGATGTTTATCCAGGTCGGCCTCGGCGCGGGCGAAAAGAGCGTGCTGCGCGCCGAAGAAGAAGGCATCAAGGTGGCGTTCGCCTCGCCCGGGATGCGGGATTGGTGGGCCGAGAATCCTTATGGCTTCTGTCCGGAATTTCGCAGCTATGTCGCCAAGCTTGTGCGTTCCGCGGAGGTCGCACCGTGAGCCTCGAAGAACTTGCCTACATCAGCCAGATCGTCGGCGTGGTCGCAATCATCGGCTCCCTCGTCGCGATCTACTTTCAGCAGCGACAAACCAATCAGATCGCCCGCGCTCAGGTCTCTCAGGCGGTGTCTGAAAATTATCTGGGAACGCTCCGCGAGCTTATGCGCCCGGAACTCGCGGTTATCTTCCGCAAAGTGATGTTCGAGCCGGCACCGTTGAGCCCGACGGAGGCGACACAAATTCTCGTCTACTTCAATTTGACGATTGCGCCACTTCGAGACGCCTTTAATGCCTCGCGCGACGGCCTGATCGATGCGCGTTTTCTCGACAACATGTCGCAGAACGCCTGCTGGTACCTCACCGCGCCCGTGTTCGCGGCCGAATGGCGGCGCGCGCAACGCACCGGCATCTACGGAAAAGACTTCGTCGCGTATGTGAACGGCCGCTTCAAGAAGCTCCAACCCGGCCACGATGCCGCGCGCCTCACGCCCGGCGCACACGAAGCTCAACCAGCGGGCCTTCCCGGCGGCGTCGCAACGGCGCGAAAAGAGGATCCGCAGAGCGAGACAGCGGACTCATGACCCTCGAAGAGATCCAATATCTCGGGCAAGTCGTCGCCGTGCTCGGCATCTTTGGGTCGCTGGTGTTTGTCGGGTTGCAGATCCGGCAGAACACGGCGATCGCGCGCGCGCAGGTGCATCAGCAATTGTCGGATACGTTCACGGTCTATCTCGAGACGCTGTCGAGCCATTCCGACGTCGTCTTCGCGGGGACCAGCGGTTCAAAAAAGCTGGAAGAATTATCCGACGAGCAACTGCTGCAGTTCTCGTTTCTGATGGCGGGCTTGTTCAAGATTTGGGAGAACGCCTACTACCAATACAAGAGCGGATTCCTGACCGAGCATAATTGGGACTCGAATTACAAATGGATGCTGACGTGGTTTCATATGCCGGGCGTTCAAATCTGGTGGCGCGTTCGCCGCGACCTGTTCGCCAGCGAGTTTCAGGATTTCCTCGAAGCCTCGCGGCGGCCGGATAGCGGCCGTCCGCTGCCTGAGATATTGCGGGCGGCCGCTAAGGCGGCGGCTGCATCCGAATGACGGCCGCCGACGTCAGGATGCGGGGCGATTCACTTCGAATTTGGAATAGGTCTGATTGGCGGCGAGGACGACGTGGTCTTCCACGCCGTTCTCGCGGTCGACGTTGATCTCAGCGTATTCCGGGGACGTCATCATCGCGAGGAACGCGGCGCGCGAGGGATACCAAACGACGACAACCCAATCCCATCGGCCGTCGCCAAGATCGCCGACCACAGCGCCTTCGACGTGGCCGGCCCATAAGACCGTTCCGCCCACTTTCTTCAAGAGCGGCATGTCGCCTTTGCTATAGCGGGAATAGGCATCCCAGCCCGTGCCGTTGCCGTCGCGCGAGCGATCCCGGAAGCGCACGAGGTTGACCATCACCACCGGACCGTTGTCGGGAAGCTCGCGAGTGAACGCTTCGTTGAGGTCTTTCGGTGTGGCCATGTGGAAGTTCCCCGTCCGTGCCAAGGCGTCGCTAGACTTAAGGCTTCGCCGAATAGTTCACCGGCACCCACGCGTAGCCCTTGCCGTCTTTGCGCAGGCGGCCGATGCCGGGGAAGGCGATGTGCGGGGCGCCGACGAGCGCGCCCTGTTTGGCGAGGTCGGCGAGCGCCGTCTTGCGTTGCGCGGCGGCGGCTTTGGAGTCCACGTCAAAAACGACCGTGACGGACGGGTTGGGCAGCTGCACCGCTTCGACGTGGACGAGGTCGCCCCAGAAGACGATCTTTTGTCCCTTGCTTTCGGCGACATAAAATGTGTGGCCCGGCGTGTGGCCGTGCATGGCGACGGCTTTCACGCCGGGGACGAGGTCGGTGTTGCCGTCGAAGGGTTTGAACTTGCCCGCTTTGACGTAGGGGTTCAGCGAGGCGCGTGCGCCTTCGAAGAACGACTTCATCCCTTCGGGTGCGTTCTTGAGGTTTTCGTCGGACAGCCAGAAGTCGGCGTCGTGTTTGTCGGCGCGGACGACGGCGTTCGGGAACGCCAGTTTGTCGCCGCTCATCAGGCCGCCGACGTGATCGGCGTGCAAGTGGGTGATGTAGATTTCGTCCACTTGCTCAGGCTTGTAGCCGGCGGCTTCCATGTTGAGCAAAAGCTTGCCCAGCGCCGGGCCGAACAGCGCACCCGATCCCGCGTCGACGAGCACGAGCTTTGCGCCGG
>JAEUMM010000354.1 GCA_016792645.1 Alphaproteobacteria bacterium
ATGTCGAAGAGTCCGGCCTGGCTCCCCAGATGCACCGGCGGCACGCCCGTGATCGGCGCAGCGACCAACTGCCCATCCTTGATCAAACGCAGCTGCCCCTTGCGCTCCGTGACCAGCATCGAACCGTCCGGCAGGAACGCGATCGAATACGGATGATCGAGTCCCTTGGCGACTTCGGTCACCTTGTAGCCCGTCTCAACCACCTGCACCGGTCCCGGCGGCGGAGGCGCGGGCGGCTCAGGCGGCGGCACATCGGCCAACGCTATGCCGCCCGTCAGCGACGCAGCAATCACGAACCCCGGAATCAACCGTGCGACAGTCATGGAATGCGTCCCCTCACGTGTTGCGGCGCGCTGTATTATTAAGGAGCGTCTGGCGCTGACAGCGGCATTTCGATAGTGCAAGACACGGAACCCTATTTCGATGCATAAGAAAAGGGCAAGGGCAGAAGGGGAGGGCGCGCCATGGTGCGCAGACTTGTCGGTTTTGTGGTCGCGGCGCTGGTGATGATCGTCCTCGGCTCGATCGCGCATTCGGTGATGGTGCAGAGCGCCTGGGCCGATGCGGTAGCCATGACCGAAGGCGCCCCCGGCGCGCTCACCATCGGCGACCGGCTAAACTGGATCGTCAGCGACATGGTCGGCATGGAAACGAACGTGCCGCCTTACGGCGCATTGACCACCATCGCCCTGTTGATTGCATTCCTGGCGGCCGGCCTCATGGCGCGCTTTACCGGCCTGCGCCCCATCGTCTTCGCGGTCGCAGGCGCGATCGCCATCTTCGTCCTGTTCACCGCGTTGAAAGCCTCCGTCGGCACCGTCGGCGTGTTCGGCGCGCGCGGCATGTTGGGCCTAGGCCTTCAGATGACGGCAGGGTTGATCGCAGGCTTCGTCTTCGCCCAGTTGACGGCACCGCGCGAGGCCTGAGATACCGTCCACGCAATGACGACCCAATCCCCCGACTCGCCGCAAGCCAAGTTCATCAGCACGCTGAAAATCGGCGTCGTCTTCGTGGTTGTCGCCCTGTTGGGCTTCGGCCTCGCGCGCTATCTCGAAGAAGGCAAGCGCTTCGACCTCGGCTCCTGGGTCGTGATCGCCGTCCTCGCCGCCGCGGTCGTGATCACGGCGGCAATCCGTGCCGCGATGGCCATGCGGAAGAAATAGCGGTCGCACACCATTTTCACCCGCAACCTTCTCCTCTTCCTAGGCTCGCGCTTCGCGGGCACGGTTGCGATGCAGGTGCAGTCGGCGGCCGTCGCCTGGCACATCTATCAACTGACGCGCGATCCCTTCGCGCTCGCGCTCGTCGGCCTCGCGCAGTTCGGCCCGATGTTCGCGCTGACGCTCTACGCCGGCGACGTTGCCGACCGTTTCGAACGCCGCCGCATCCTCGCCGCCAGCTACTTCGTCGAAGCGACGTGCGCGGGCGTCTTCCTAGGTCTCATCCTCGCGGGCGTTACCGAGACCTGGCCGTACTTCAGCACGCTCGTCCTCTTCGGCGCCGCGCGCGCATTCTCCGCGCCAGCCTCGCAGTCCTTCCTGCCGCAAATCGTGACGACGGAGGAACTGCCGCGCGCGATCTCGGTCGGGTCAACCGTGTTTCAAGTCGCCGTGATCGCCGGCCCGGCGATCGGCGGTGCTGTCCTGCTGCTCGGCACCGACGCCGCCTATGCAATTTCGCTCGTTCTCTTCTTGACGGGCGCGACGCTGATCTACGGCATTCGCATAACGCCGAAGCCGCGCTTGGAAACGCTGCCCAGTTCACTCCTTGAGCGCGTCGCCGAAGGCATCGCCTACGTCCGTCGCCGCCAAGAAATCTTCGGCGCCATCTCGCTCGACCTATTCGCCGTGTTGCTCGGCGGCGCAACAGCGCTGCTTCCGATCTTCGCCAGCGACATCTTGCATGTCGGACCGCTGGGCTTCGGCGTCTTGAAGGCCGCGCCCGCCGTCGGCGCAGCCGTAACCTCCATCGCGCTCACAGCCTGGCCCATCGGTCGTTTCGCAGGTGCGAAGATGTTCGCCTGCGTCGCCATCTTCGGTGTCGCAACAATAGTCTTCGGCCTGTCGGAGAATTTCTATCTCTCGCTAGCAGCCCTCGTCGTGCTGGGCGCGACCGACATGGTTTCCGTCAACGTCCGCCATTCACTCACGCAACTCGCAACGCCCGACCACATGCGCGGCCGTGTGAGTGCGGTGAACATGCTTTTCATCGGCGCGTCGAACGAATTGGGCGAATTCGAATCCGGAGTCACAGCCGGTTGGTGGGGAACGGTACCCGCGGTTATTGTCGGTGGCCTGGGCACCCTCGCCGTCGTAGGTATATGGGCCTATCTATTTCCCGCTCTGCGCAATGTCGATCGCTTGAGCGACCTCAAACCCGAATAGTGAAAGGCGGTCCCGATGGAACGCACGGCCATGTGTTGCTGCGGCCAGCTTCGCGCAAAAATCAACGGCGAGCCGACGCGCGTCGTCATCTGCCACTGCTTCCAATGCCAACGTCGCTCCGGCAGTGTATTCAGCGACAACGCCTATTTCCCGCGCGCAGCACTCCTGGCGGTTGAAGGCGAAGCACACGAATTCTCCCGCCCCAGCGAACGCGGCGGCAAGGTGACCTTTCACTTTTGCCCGAAGTGCGGCTCGTCCGTGCTGTGGGACCTGTCCCTGGAACCCGGAATTGTAGGCATTGCCGTAGGGACGATGGCGGATCCCGGCTTTACCAAACCGTCACGATCGGTCTTCGGTGTTGCCCGGCACCATTGGGTTCCCGAGGTCGAGGGAACCGAGGCGTTTCTTGCCGATCACTGGGGACCGCGCGAGTAAACGCACGCAACGGTTTGACAGGCCCTGCCATACCCCGGCACAGTTGCAGTGTGGCCGCCGGAACGACAGTTCGTCGTTATGTCCGGCTGGCAACGGCGGGGGTTTCTTTATGCGAAATTGGATTGCGGGCGCGTTGATCGCCGCCGCCACGATGGCGACCACCGCGAGCGCAACTGAAATTCGCTTGGGCGTTCTCGCGCACGATCCCCTCATCCAGAAGGAAGGCGGCGTGGACGTCAACGCCGAACTCTTCTTCAACGGCTGGACCGGCAACGAAGGCGAGTGGCAACTGCGCCCGTCGATCGGCGTGACCGCCAACCTCGAAGGCGACACCAGCTTCGCCTACATCGATCTCAATTACGGCGGTCCGATCTCGGACTCGTGGTTCTTGGAATTTGCGGTCGGCGGCGCCATCCACGACGGCGAACTCGAAACGGCCGATCCGCACCGCAAGGAACTCGGCGGCCGCGTCCTCATCCACGCTGCGATCTCGCTCGGCGTGATGCTGACCGACAACGTGTCGCTCTCGATCTACGGCGACCACATGTCGAACGCCGGCGTCGAAGAACGCAACGAAGGCCTCGAAACCCTCGGCCTGCGCGTCGGCTTCAAACTCTAAGAGTCATTTAAGCAGAATGGCCGCGATGCGCTCGTTCTGCATCTCGGTCGATCCGTCCGTGTAACTCGCGACACGCGCCGACGCGAGATGCCGCAGGAACGGATGCTCTTCGCGAAGGCCCGCAGCCCCCATCAACTGACAAGCATCCGAAATCCGCCCGACCGCCATGCGCGTCGCAAACTTCTTCGCGTGCGCCGACGTCAGCGCCGCGTCTTCATTGTGAACAATCAAGTCAGCGGCCTTGGCGACCAACAACCGCCCAGCCTCGACGTCGGTCGCAATATCGGCCGCCATCCACCGCCACCCTTGCTTGGCCGACAGCGCGCTGCCGAACGCCTGCCGCGACTTCCCGTATGCAATCGCCGTTTCCAAACAAGCATCGACCATCGCGCAGCACATCGCCGCGACATACGTCCGCGCCTGATTGACCCCCGACATCGCCTTCTTGAACGCAGGCCCCGGCAACGAAACGACTTCGTCCGCGCGCACGCGGTAATTTGCAAGCTTGAACCCGCCGGCCCCGACGACACCGCCGCCCGCCAGCCGCTCACAAGGCGTCCGTTCAAACCCCTCGCGCCGCCCATCGACCAAGAAAGACCCGATCCCGCGCGCACCCGCACCCGGATCAGTCTGCGCGTAAGCAATGAACACATCGCCGAACGCCGCGTTGGTGATCCACCCCTTCTCGCCGTTCAGCACCCAGCCGTCGCCATCCTTCACCGCGCGCGTCTTGATCCCGCCGAAGTCGCTCCCGGCATTCGGCTCGCTGAGCGCGCTTCCGCCGAACCGCTCACCCGCCAGCATTGCGGGGACATAACGCTCCGCCACCGAACGCGGCATCTCCGACGCAATCCGCGCCGCACATCCGGCAGTATTGGTTAGGCTGAACGCAAAATCATAAGAATGCCGCGACAGCAATTCGAGCAGTCGCAACTTCTCATGAAACCCAATCGCACTCCCGCCCCAGTCCTTCGATGTCTGAAACGAAAGCAATCCAACTTTGGCCGCCGCCTTCAACGCATCGACGGCCATCACCCCGTCACGCGCCCACCGCGCAGCGTTCGGCGCGACATGCGCTGCGGCAAACGCGTGCGCCTTCTCCAAGACCTCGCTCAAAGCCCAAGCGCCTTACGCGCGTAGGCGGTCGTTGCCGCGTAGTCCGCCTTGCCGTTCGGTGCGCGGAACAGCCGTTCGATCGCGACAATCCGCTTCGGCGTTTTGTAACCAGCAAGCGCGCCACGCACATGCTTGCGCAGCGCCTCTTCATCGAACCGCGCGCCGGGCGCCAGCTCGACGACGCCCGTTACGGCAGTGCCCCACTTCTCATCGGGAACGCCGACCACCAGCGCGTCTTCAACCGCATCATTCTGCTTCAAAATCTCTTCGACCTCTTCCGGATAAACCTTCTCGCCCGCCGTGTTGATGCACACCGACCCGCGCCCCAACAGCGTGAGCGACCCATCCTCATGCAGAAGGCAATAGTCGCCGGGAATCGACCAGCGCTGTCCCTCGATCACCGGAAACGTCTTGGCCGACTTCTCCGGATCCTTCCAATAGCCGATCGGAATGTTCCCGCCGCGCGCGATGAAGCCCGGCTCCGTCGCGCCAGCTGTTACGCGCTTGTGATCGACGGTGAACACGGCGACCTCGCTACCCAGCATGAACTTCGCTGTCGCCATTTCGCCGTCTTTCGTCGTCACCGCCATGCCGAATCCAACCGCCTCCGACGATCCGAACGAGTCGAGCAGCGCGACCTGCGGGATGTGTTTCAAAATCCCGTGCTTCACCTCCTGGCTCCACATCACGCCCGATGAGATGATCATCACGAGGTCCGACAAATTCCACCGCCCCGGATTCTCGTCCAGCGCGCGCAGCATCGGCTTAGCGAACGCATCGCCCACGATGGCGATCTGCTGCCCCTTGTGTTTCGCGCAAACCTCCCACAACTCCTCCGCCTCAAAATTCGGCCGCTCGAGCGTGATCACGCACCCGCCCATGAGCAGCGCGCCGAACGAAGTCAAAAGCCCCGTGCCGTGCATCTGCGGGCACGCCGGGATGAACCGGTTGCCTGGTCCTTTCTCGCGCACGATCTCCGCATGCTCGGCCAGATTAGTCGGCACCTTCTCCATCAGCGCCGGATTGAGTTGCGTCTGCCGCAAATCGCCGTGCCGCCACATCACGCCTTTCGGCATCCCTGTGGTGCCGCCGGTGTAAAGAAAAAAGAGGTCGTCCGGCGAGCGTTCGATCGCAAGATCGCTTGTCTCGTGCGCGGCGACAAATGCTTCGTAGTCTTGTGCAAACCGGGGAAGGGGCGTGTCGTCGACCTTGACCTGCAGCCACGTCTTCACGCCCGGCAGGCGCGAGCGAATATCCGCGATCACCGGCGCAAACTCGCTGCCGTAAACGACGATGCGCGCGTCAGAGTTCTCGAAAATATAAAGCAGCTCCTCCGCCTTGTAGCGGTAGTTCACGTTCACATGCACAAAGCGCCCTTTGAACGAGGCGATCGTCGCCTCCATATATTCGGGTCGGTTGCGGATCAGAATGGCGAGCTTGTGGTCCGTCTGGTGCCCCGCATTGAGCAGCCCGCGCGCCAGCGCGTTCGTTCGCGCATGAAAGTCGCGCCAGGCCGTCACCTTGTCGCCGTGAATGAGCGCCGGTGCATCCCCGGGCACGACCTTCGCCACCGTGTCGACGATGTCGCCAAAGTTCCAAACCGACATGCTGGTCCTCCCAATATCTTTTGCGGGAGAGCGTAGCCGAATCTGCGCGAGTCACAAGCGCTCGCGGCGCGAGTCAGGCTAAGGCGTCAGTCCATAACCCGTCATCTGCGCCGCGACATCCGCCTGCAGCGCCGTTGCGGCTGCGATGTCGGCAGCACCGCCGTCCGCGTCGCCGTTGCGCTGCTTGGCAATGCCGCGCTGATACAAAGCCTTTGCGGCTTTGGGATCTTCCGACAGAACGACGTCAAAGTCGGCGATGGCTTCCTTCAGCTTCCCCAGGCGCAAATAAACGAGTCCACGGCTGTCGTAGACCCCTGCCTGCGGCTTCAAGCTTAGCGCCTTGTCGCAATCGACGAGCGCCTGTTCGAGCGCGACATTGGCAAGCGCACGCATATAACAACCATTGTTCAGCGTGACGACATCGTTTGGTTCGATGTCGAGCGCGCGATCGAAATCGGCGATGGCCTCGTTGAGTTTGTCTTGCCGCGCATAGACCGTGCCGCGATCTCTAAAAACGCTGGCGCGCTTGAGCCCGAGATCAATCGCGATTGAGAAATCCTCGATCGCCAAATCGCCGTGACCGGCCCACTTGTGTGCGTCCCCGCGCTGCGCGTACATGGCGGCGTCTTTGGGCATCGCCGCAATCGCCGCGTCGTAGTCGACGATCGCCTTGTCGAAATCCCGCCGATGTTTGTGAACGAGCGCTCGCATGCCGCGCGCGGGCGCCCATTTCGGGGCGAGCGCCACCGCCGCATCGGCGTCGGCAAGCGCCGCGTCGAAATCTTTGAGCGTCAAATATGCGTTGCCGCGCAGACCATGCGCTGCAGCCAGCCGAACCGGATCTTCCTGTGCGGCTTTGATGATCGCACCACATCCCGCGACGACCTCGTCGGGGTGGTCTACGACGCCGGCGTGGCACTTGTTCCAGTTGGCGACGTCCACCTCGGGCCCACAGGCGCCGCAGGTAAAAGCGATAAGGACGGCGAAGAACGTTCTCTGCATGCGCGGCTCCCCGGTGGGGCGCCGCAACAATCCTCAATTGGTGACCCGAACGCAAGGCAGCCGGCGCCACATCCCGTCTTGCGCGCCCGCCGCCCCTCTACGATCATAGGCAAACCAAAAGGCCGGGGAGGCAATCCATGCCCTACGTCGTCAACCGTCTTGTCCATGACGCCGACTCCCATCTCATGGAGCTGGCCGACTGCCTCGACGCTTTCATGGACGCGCCCACACGGGCAAAATATGACGCGCTGCCCAAGGTAAAGGCTTGGCCGCGCGACGGCCAATGGGTCACGCAAGCCCGCGCGAAGCAGGGCGACGAAGCATTTCGCCAGGGCGCAGCCGAAAACATTCTTCTGCGTAAAAACTATGAGGCGCTCGGCGCCTTCACGAAACACGACCGTCCGCGCGCGCTCGACGAACTCGGCTTCGCCAGCCAGCTTGTCTTCACGACCTGGTGCCTCTCGAACTTCAATCTCGATCAGTCTCAAGACATCGATCTCGCCTACAAACTCGCCGAAGCGCACAACCGTATGATGACGGACTTCTGCGCCGTCGACCGCCGCTTCCTCGGCACCGCCTACATCCCGCTCGCCGACTTCGACCGTGCGAAAGAGACGGCAAGGAATGCGATCGCGATGGGTCTCAAAGGTCTCATGATCCCCTCGCGCTGCCCCAAAGCCCATTCGCCAAGCCACATCGCCTTCGATCCGGTCTGGCGCATGGCTGAGGAAGCGGGCCTGCCCATCCTCTTCCACGTCGGCGGTGAAGAGAAACTGAACCCGGACTACTTCAACAACGGCATGCCCAGGGTGAAGGACTTCCACGGCGGCGAGGAGAACTTCACCTCCGTCTCCTACATGATGATCCCGCATTCGGTCATGCTAACCCTGGCCGCGATGATCTTCGACGGCGTGCTCGACCGCTTCCCGAAGCTAAAGATCGGCGCCATCGAACTCGGCGCGTCATGGGTGCCGAGCTGGATGCGTTTCATGGACGCCGGCGCCGACGCCTTCCGCAAAGGCGAAGAGCGCCTGAAGAAGCTGACGCTGAAACCGTCGGAATTCGTAAGGCGCCAAGTGCGAGTCACGCCGTACCCGCACGAAGACGCCGGCTGGATCATCCAAAACGCCGGCGAAGAGGTCTGCCTCTTCTCCTCCGACTACCCGCATGTCGAAGGCGGCCGCAATCCGCTGAAGCGCTTCGACGACAGCCTCTTGAATGTCTCAGCCCAGGCGCGGGACCGCTTCTACGCGCAGAACTTCATCGACCTTATGGGCGAAGGCCTCGCGCCGGATCTCCGCCGTCCGGCGAAGGCCGCCGCATGAAGATCCACTGCACGTGCGGTGCCACGATTCACGACGGCGCCGACGACCTGCCGCACAGGGCGCACATCATTCCCGATCAGCGGTGGAACAGGCTCTTCGAGGACATCGATGAACTGATCGAGAACCAATGCGCGACCAGCGCGCAACGCAACGCCGCATGCACCAAGATCCGCGCCATGGTCCTTGCGAACGTGCGCCTCGCCTGGCAATGCAGATCCTGCGGTCGCATCTACGCCGACGACGCGAAGGCAAAGCTCAGCGAATACGTCGCCGCCGAGGGCGCGTCGCATCACCTCTTCTCGGCGTAGGGAGGCTGTCGGTATGAAACTGCCGGCCTTTCGGCCAAAGGACTTGGCCCGCATCGCCCCCATGGCGAAGGCGGTGGCGGTCTATGCCGCGGCCCTCGCCCTGGGCGCCTTCCTTCTCGAATGGCTCGAGTACAAATACATGACCCGGGCCTTCGCGACCGAGATCTACATCGTCCTCATCGCCCTCGCGTTTACGGGTCTTGGCATCTGGGCGGGTTATCGGCTCACCCCACGGACTATCGCCCCGCCGTTTGAACGGAACGAACCGGCTCGGAAATCCTTGGGCCTGACCGACCGCGAGTTCGAGGTGCTGGAGCGTCTCGCCGCGGGCGATGCCAACAAGGAGATCGCGCGCACGCTCGACGTCTCGCCCAATACCATCAAGACCCACATCGCCAGCCTCTTCCAAAAGCTGGAGGTCGAACGCCGGACCCAGGCGATCCAGAAGGCCCGCGAACTCCGCCTCATCCCCTGAAGCGTCTCGCGCGAACGGCTGATTTTCGCGAAATCACCCTTTCGGACGATACCGAAACCGCTCGTTCCCGCGTATGCGATAGGGGTCAACACGAGGGGCAGGGATCATGCACTTCGAGGACGTCACGCGCCGCAGCGCGCTCGGCTTGGCGGCCGGCGCGGCGGCGGCGGCTCAGGTGCAAGCCATGGGCCTCACGCTCACGGGAGAAAGACAAATGGAACGTGTTACGGGAATCGGCGGCTTCTTCTTCCGGGCGAGGGATCCGAAGGCGCTCGCCGCCTGGTACGACCGAAACCTCGGGGTGACGACGACGCCGACCGACTACGGCGGCCAGCCCTGGCGCCAGGAGGCCGGCACCACGGTGTTCGAGCCGTTCAAGCAGGACACGAAGTATTTCGGCGACATGCGCCTGCAGTGGATGATCAACTTCCGCGTCCGCGACTTGGACAAGATGGCCGCCCAGCTGCGCGCCAACGGCGTGGCCGTCGAAATCGACCCTGAGACCTACCCCAATGGCCGCTTCGCCAAAATCAACGACCCGGAAGGTAACCCGATCCAACTGTGGGAACCGGGCGGCGTGGACAAGAGCTGAGGCGCGACGCACATGACCAATATCATCTTCCTCTTTGGCACCTTCGCGGGGCTCATCGTCATCGCCGGTATTATCGGAACAATTGTCGCCGCCGGCGGCTCGCCGAACATGTCGGACCACAACCTATGGCTCGGCTATCTCATCATGTTCGTCGCGCTGTCGATGATCTTCTTCGGCGTGAAACGCTATCGCGATCAGGATCTGGGCGGTGTGATCAAGTTCTTGCCCGCCTTCCTCATGGGTCTCGGCATCGCGATCGTCGCCGGCATCATCTATGTGCTGGTCTGGGAGGTCTACATGGCCGCCACGAACTACACGTTCATGGACGTCTACGTCACCGCGGTGCTTGACGCCGAACGCGCCAAGGGTACCTCGCCTGACAAGATTGCCGCCATGGCGAAGGAACTCGAGTATTACAGAGTGCATTACAAAGACCCGCTCTTCCGCATGCCCCTTACCTTCCTGGAGATTTTCCCCGTCGGGCTCCTCATTGCGCTCTTCTCCGCGGCGCTTCTGCAGTTTCCCAGAGTCCTTCCCGCGCGGGCGTGAGCGCAGGTTCCAGACGGCGGGCGAGCAACCAACGTCCGCCGTCCCGCGAATCCGGCCGCCGCGAAACACGCGCCGCGCGAAACCCTTTGGCGTCCCGCCACACCTATGCCTTGATCGGCCCGAACTATCGCTGCCGGGTCTTCGAGGGTGAGTAGAGTATGCCGGGTCTAGAGTTGCTGTTGACGCCCGAGAACGTGGCGACGTTTCTGACGCTGACGTTCCTCGAAATCGTACTCGCCGGCGACAACCTCGTCCTGATCGCGATCCTCGCCGGCAAGCTGCCCGAACATCAGCGCCCGCTCGCCCGCCGCCTCGGCCTCTTCGCCGCGGTCATCACGCGCATCCTGCTACTCTTCTCGCTGTTCTGGCTCTCGCATGTCGAGATGCCGCTCAACTTCGGGGCATTCACCGTCACGCCGCGCGAAATCGTCTTCACGGTCGGCGGTGTGTTCCTCTTGTGGAAGTCGGTTTTCGAACTGGGCGGCGCGCTCTTCGGCAACGACGGCCGCGATCGCAGCATCAACACCGTGCACCAAGCCCTCGTTTGGGTAATCCTGCAAATCGCCTTCTTCGACATCATCTTCTCCCTCGACAGCGTGATCGCCGCGATCGGCATTGCGCAACACGTGGAGATCATGGTCGCCGCCGTCTTGGCCGCGACCGCCGTCATGTTCTTCCTGGTCAACCCGATCTCGAACTTCATCGAACACCACCGCATCGTTAAAGTCGCCGCCCTCGACCTGCTCGTTCTGGTCGGTATCTTCCTGATCGCCGAGGCGTTCCACTATCCGCTGCCGAAGATGGAACTCTACGCGGCCCTCATCGTCGTCTTGGCGCTGCAAGGCGTCGTGCTCTGGCTCCGCGGCCTCCCGCGCAACCTCCGCTACGGCCTCGTCATCGCGGGAACGATCGGCCTCGCCGCTTTCGCGCTCGTGCTGATCAACGACCCTGCGCTGGCCGACGATCTGCGCACACGCGTACTCGATGCCTGGCACACGGTAACCAAGGCGATGGGCGACACGGTCGACGCCGCGAAGGGCATACTGCCCGCGGAGAAATAGCGCGCTTGCGCAGCCGGCCGTTCCGCCCGTAAACAGCGGCGCATGCTGCGCCTCACCGAACTCAAACTGCCGCTCGGCCACGACGGCGACGCCTTGCGCGCCGCCTTGCTGAAGCGTTTGTCCCTCAGCGCGGAGGATCTGGTCGCCTTCCAAGTCTTCCGCCGCGGTGTCGACGCGCGCAAGCCCGCCGCGATCGTTCTCACCTACACGCTCGACGTCCAGCTGAAGAACGAAGCCGCGGCACTGAAACGTTTGAGCCGCGACCGCAACGTCGCGCCGGCGCCCGACATGGCCTACCGCTTCGTCGCCCACGCGCAAAAACCGCCCGCCCGCCGCCCCGTGGTCATCGGCGCGGGCCCGTGCGGAATCTTCGCTGCCCTCATTCTAGCCCAAATGGGCATGAACCCCATCGTGCTTGAGCGTGGCAAGGTCGTCCGTGAGCGGACGAAAGACACCTTCGGCTTCTGGCGCAAACGCATTCTCAATCCGGAATCGAACGCGCAGTTCGGCGAGGGTGGGGCAGGAACCTTCTCCGACGGCAAACTCTACAGCCAGGTCAAAGACCCGCGCTATCTCGGCCGCAAAGTGCTCACCGAATTCGTCGAAGCCGGCGCGCCGGAAGAAATCCTCTACGTCTCAAAACCCCACATCGGCACTTTCCGCCTGGTCTCGATGGTGGAATACATGCGCGCCAAGATCGAGAAGCTCGGCGGTGAGTTCCGCTTCCAAACGCGCGTGGACCGCCTCGTCGTCGGCAAAGATGCAAACGGCGAACGCAAAGTCGAAGGCGTGATCCTCCATGACGGCACGCACATCGAAACCGACGCCGTCGTCCTCGCCGTCGGCCACAGCGCGCGCGACACGTTTCAGATGCTCTACGACGAAGGCGTCTACATCGAAGCGAAGCCGTTCTCCATCGGCTTCCGCATCGAGCACCCGCAATCGCTGATCGACCGCGCCAGGTTCGGCCCCAACGCCGGCAACAAGCTCCTCGGCGCTGCCGACTACAAGATCGTCCACCACGCCTCAAACGGACGCTCGGTCTACAGCTTCTGCATGTGCCCCGGCGGAACCGTCGTCGCCACCGCGTCAGAACCCGGCCGCGTGGTGACGAATGGTATGAGCCAATACTCGCGCGCCGAACGCAACGCCAACGCCGGCATCGTCGTCGGCATCACGCCGGCGGACTACCCAGGCCATCCGCTCGCCGGCATTGAATTCCAACGCCATTGGGAAGAGCAAGCCTACAAAGTCGGCGGCGAAAACTATTCCGCCCCCGGCCAACGCGTCGAAGATTTCATAGCCGCCCGTGCGTCATCCGAACTCGGCGCGGTCGTCCCATCCTACAAACCCTCGGTCACGCCGGCAGACCTCTCAACCTGTCTCCCCGACTACGCGATCGCCGCGATCCGCGAAGCTCTTCCCGCCTTCGAGCGCCAAATCAAGAACTTCGCGCTGCCCGATGCGGTGCTGACAGGCGTAGAAACCCGCACCTCCTCACCCATCTCCATCCGCCGCGACGACACCCTCCAAAGCCTGAACACCAAAGGTCTCTACCCCGCAGGCGAGGGCGCGGGCTACGCGGGGGGCATCCTTTCCGCCGCCATCGACGGCATCAAAGTCGCAGAAGCCGTGGCGGAAAACAGCGTCGATACGCTCACCGCGGCGTGAAACGTCCCATCGCGGGATTCCATCCTCTTCCATCTTGGCAACCTTCCTGCCTCCTGCACTGTTCTCACCCTTGTGAGACCCGAAGGACCATCACCCGTGAACACCCAAACCGCCGTGAAGGACTTCCCTGTCGTCTGCGTGGGCGGTTCGGCGGGCGGGCTTGACGCGTATATCAGGCTTCTGAAGCACCTGCCGGCGGACATGGGCGTCGCGATCGTCATCGTGAATCACTTGCGGCAGGTCGCAACG
>JAEUMM010000453.1 GCA_016792645.1 Alphaproteobacteria bacterium
GCGCGCGCGCTGGTGCCGCAGTATCGACTGTCCCCTGAAGTCCCCTTCCCGGCTGCGTTGCGCGATGCTGCTGATGCGTACCGGTGGTTGCTGACCCAGGGGATTACGCCGAACAATATTATTTTCGCAGGCGACGGATCGGGCGGCGGTTTGGCGCTGGCCACGTTGCTCGCCCTGCGCAATGCAGGCCTGCCCTTGCCGGCCGCGACGGTCGCGTTCTCGCCGTGGGCGGACATGACTCTGTCGGGTTGGTCGATGCTGAAGAACCGGCCGACGGACGATGCCTTGAGCTGGGAGCTGCTGGCCACCTGTTCGCGGCATTATTTGAAGGGCGCTTCGCCGGCGGATCCGTTTGCCTCGCCCATCTATGGCGACTTCAAGGGTCTGCCGCCGATGATGATCCATGCGGGCAGTCTGGAAGTTCTGCGCGACGACGGCAGCCGGATCGGCGAGCGTGCGGCGGCCGCCAACGTGAACGTCAATGTCGAGGTCTATGAGGGGATGCCGCATCTGTTCCAGGGTTTGCCGGAACTGTCGGAATCCAAGGTCTCGATCACGCGCGCAGCGGCGTTCATCAAGGCGCGCACGCCGGAAGTCATGTTGCGCCGCGCGGCGCAGTAATCAGGACTTGCGTTTGCTCTTCGCCTTGGGCTTCGGCCCGGGGCGTTGACGCGCGAGCGTGCGGCCGAGTTTCTTCTCGACCGCGGCGACGAAGGCGGGCGAGCCGAACGGGCGGCCGGTGTTTTCGCTGGCGGCGATCGCTTTCAACTCGGCGGTCGCGATTGGTTTGGCCAATTCGTCCTTCCAATTCTTTGAAGCCTTGGCGATCGGCTTGACGTCGACGAAGCCGTCGGGTTTGCCCTTCAAATGCACGCCGGCGCTGGACCAGCGCCAGTCGCGCGCGCTTTTCGCCGCACGGCTGCGGACCGCCGATTGCTCAACGAAACGCATCACCAGCGGCAAGGAAGGCTTGTCCATCGGGAACGAGGCGAAGCGACCGCGGAACAGGCCACCCTTGCGATCGCGGCGCATGTTGACGGAGCGCGTAAAGCGGCGATGCGCTTCACCCAGCGCGTTGCGTAGCGCCTTCGCGTTGGGCGGGACGAGAATGAGTTGAACCTGCTTGGGCAAGAGGCAGTAACCGAGAACGGTTACGCGCGCCCGCTTGCAGCCCGCCGCGACGAGTTCAATGTACTCGCGGTAGTCTTCATTCGATTGAAAAATGCGTTGACCAGGGTTGCCGCGTTGCAGCACGTGATGAGGTGCACCGGGTACCACCGCTCTTGCCAGCCGAGCCATGAGGAAAGGCTAGGCCCTGGGCCGCCGCCCGTCAATCTGTGTCCCCAGATTTCGCACGGCCAAACACAACCGGAGCGCTAAATTACCGCGGTTTGCTTTGCCGGACGGCGACGCGTACCTGTGTCGGCGCCGAGTTCCAGATACCAGGGATCGCGCCGACATGGTGGTTTTTCGCACGCTCGCCTTCGTTTGCCTCGCTCTGCTGACGGCGTGCGCCTCGCCCGCCGGCGGGGACGCGCACGGTCCGAATGCACCGGCGTCGCCCTCGCAAGTCACGCTTGTGCTTGTGTGCGACGTCTACAAATTGGGGGAAGAGAACGGCCGCGGCGGCCTCGCGCGGATCGCTGCCGCGCTGAAGGCCGAAAAGGCGCGCCATGCCAACGTTCTGATCGTTCATGCCGGCGACACGCTGTCCCCGTCTCTCATGTCGGGATTCGATCACGGGGCGCATATCGTCGACCTCTTCAACATGACGCCGCTCGACATCTTCGTGCCGGGCAACCATGAGTTCGACTTTGGCCCGGAAGTGTTCCGTACACGGATGGCGGAGTTCAAGGCGGCGGTGGTCGCGGCCAATTTGCGCGGCCCCGACGGCAAACCGATGGCGGGGATCGCCGATACGAAGCTGGTGCAGGTTGGCCCGGTGCGGATCGGCGTGATCGGTCTGACGGCCGACGATTCAGCGGTTACGTCCAAGCCCGGACGGCTGCAGTTCGCAGACAGTCTTACGACGGCGGAGCGCGAGGCGGCGCGCTTGCGCAAGGCCGGGGCGGATCTCATTGTCTTGGTGCCGCATGCGGGGCGCGATCTCGACGAGCGTTTGTTCGCCTCCGGTGTCGCAGACGTGATCCTGTCGGGGCACGACCACGATCTCTATATGCGCTTCAACGAGAAGACCGCGATCGTCGAGTCAGGATCCGACGGCATGGCGGTCGCCGCGGTCGATCTTAAGCTCAGCGTCGAGACCAAAACGGACGGTTCCCGCCGGGTGCGCTGGTGGCCGAACTTTCGCTTCGTCGACACGGCGGATGTCGCTCCTGACGACGCCGTCGCCGCGCGCGTCGCAACATATGAGGCGAAGCTTGACGCGGAGCTCGGTCAAACGATCGGGCGCACGACCACTGAACTCGACAGTCGCAATGCCGCTGTGCGCGGCGGCGAGGCCGGGATCGGAAATTTGTTCGCCGACGCGTTGCGCGACGCGACGAAGGCCGACGTCGCGCTTATCAACGGCGGCGGCTTCCGCGGCGGCAAGGTCTATCCTGCGGGATCGACGCTTTCGCGCAAGGACGTCCTGACCGAGCTGCCGTTCTTGAACAAGGCCTATGTGCTGGAGGTCAGCGGCGCGACGTTGCGGGAGGCTTTGGAGGCAGGATTCGCAGGAGCCGAGAACGAAGTCGGCCGGTTTCCGCAAGTGTCGGGCTTGCGGGTCAAAGCCGACCTGACGCGGCCCAACGGCAGGCGGGTCGTTTCCCTGCATGTGGGCGGCACACCCGTTGGCCCAACGCGGCGATACCGCGTGGTCACGAACGACTATCTGGCAGGCGGCGGCGACGGTTACAGCGCCCTCAAGTCAGGGAGAATTCTCGTCGGCGAAAGCGATGCCGACTTGGTGGCGAACATCGTCATTGCCTATATCAGCGCCAAGGGCAGCGTGGCGCCGACGATCGACGGGCGCATCATGGTGGCGCGTGCGCGGTCGCCGCACTAGAGGATAAGGTATGGAACGCACTGGGCCGCTGTACTGCGAAACGCCGGAGACGATCACCGGGATTTTCCCGGTCGAGCCGGCGAATGCGATTTCGAGCGGCGTCATCGTATTGTTCGGCATTGCCGCGCTGTTCTTGGTGATGCGGCGTAGCCCGCGGGCTTATGAGCTTTACGCCGCGTGCATCCTTCTCATGTTGAACGGGGTCGGCAGCATTTTGTGGCACGGCCTGCGTACGCGCTGGGCGCTGACGTTCGACGTCGTTCCGGCCGTGATCTTTGTTTTGCTGGTCGCGCTGGTGTGGGCGCGGCGCGTCGGGCCTTGGTGGCAGGTGGCGACGATCGGCGGCGCGCTGCTGCTGGCGCCGCTGGCGGTGCAGTTTCTTGAGCTTGGATCGCGCTGGCCACTGCGCTTTGGCGTGATGGTGTTGGTGATCGTGGCGTTGGCGCTGTGGCTGATTGTGCGCAGTTATTCGATTTCGCGGACGGCGGCCTTCACCGGCGCGGCGGCGCTGCTCTCAGCGGTCGCGGCGTTGACGTTCCGATCCATCGATTCTGCGGCGTGCGAAAGCATCGGCCTGGGCACGCATTTCCTTTGGCACATGTTCCTGTCCGGCGGCGCATTCTTGTGCCTGCTGACGATCCTGACGCTGGACGCGGCGCGACAGCGGCAGGCGGCGCCTGTGCCTGCGTCTTAGGCCACCTTTCGCGCAGCGGCGATGAAGTGGTCGACGTCGTCGGCCTTCGTCGCCCAGGAGCAGACGAGGCGGACGAGCGGGCGGCCGTCGGTCGTCGGCTCCCATTGATAGAAGCGCGCGCCGGCCGCTTGCAGCGCCTTCATCGCCGCTTCGGACGGGAGTTTGGCGAAGACCTCGTTTGCTTCCACTGGGTTTGGAACGGTGAAGCCCGGCAGCGCTGTCAGGCCGTCAGCCAGGCGCTTTGCCATTGCGTTGGCGTGACCGGCGAGCTTGAGCCAGAGACCGTCGTCGAGCATCGCTTCGATCTGGGCGGACACAAAGCGCATCTTCGACAATAGGTGACCGGCACGCTTGCGGCGGTAGGCGATGTCGGCCGCGCGCTTTGAATCGAAAAAGACCACGGCTTCAGCAGCCACGGCGCCGTTCTTGGTGAAGCCGAACGAGAGTGCGTCGACACCCGCCTTCCATGTCACGTCGGCGGGGCTGCATTTGAGATGCACGAGCGCGTTCGCGAGGCGCGCGCCATCCATGTGCAGCGCCATGCCTTCGGCTTTCGCCAGGTCGGCGATGGCGCGCACTTCAACCGGCGTATAGCTGGTGCCGAGTTCGGTCGCTTGCGAGATCGAGATGGTGGCAGGTTGAACGTGATGGACATCGCCTTTCTGAAAGCGAGCCAACGCCGCCTTGGCATTCTCGGGGGTAAGCTTGCCGTGATCGCCTTTGACGGGAACGAGCTTCGCCCCTTGAGAGAAGAACTCCGGCGCGCCGCATTCGTCGACGTGGATGTGCGCACCTTCATGGCAGACGACTGCGCCGTAGTGCGGCGTCAGGGTCGCGATCGAGAGCGCGTTCGCCGCCGTGCCGGTGGCGACGGGGAAGACCGCGACGTCCTTCTCGAACAGGCTTGAGAGTTTTTCGGTGATGCGGCGCGTAATCGCGTCGCTGCCATAGCTTGCGGCTGTGCCGTCGTTGGCGCGGGCTAGTGCCGCTAGGATTTCAGGCGCCGCGGCCGCGGCGTTGTCGCTTATGAAATTCACCGGGTGCCCCTCGAAAGCGCGGGACACCCTAATGATGCGCCTTTGGAATGAAAGGCCTTACTGGGGTGCGACGTCCCGACCGCGG
>JAEUMM010000463.1 GCA_016792645.1 Alphaproteobacteria bacterium
ATCCGATGTTTCCTGAGCGGGCGAATATCAGCCTCGCGCAGGTGATGTCGAAGAGCGAGATCCGGTTGCGCGTGTGGGAACGCGGGGCGGGGCAAACGCTGGCGTGTGGGTCGGCGGCTTGTGCCGCGACGGTTGCGGCGGCGCGGCGGAAGCTGACCGATCGCAAGGTGCGCATCGTGCTGGACGGCGGGCCGCTCGACATCGAGTGGCGCGAGGACAACCACGTTCTGATGACCGGGCCCACGGAATTGAATTTCACCGGCGAGCTTTCCGATAGCTATTTCGCGGGTGAGGCGTCGTGACGGTCGAGGTCATCACGCTGGGCTGCCGGCTGAACGCGTATGAGTCCGAGGTTATTCGGGCGAAGGCGCGCGAGGCGGGGCTCGACAACGCGATCATCGTCAATACGTGCGCGGTGACGTCCGAGGCTGTGCGTCAGGCGCGGCAGAACATTCGCCGCGCGCGCAAGGACAATCCCGGCGCCAAGGTCATCGTCACCGGCTGCGCGGCGCAGACCGAGCCTGAGACGTTTGCGGATATGCCGGAGGTCGACCAAATCCTCGGCAATGCCGACAAGCTGGACGCGCGTTCGTATGCGTTCGATGCACCGACCGAGCGGGTTCTCGTCAACGACATCATGTCGGTGAAGGAAACGGCGTCGCATCTGATCGCCGGATTCGACGGGCGTGCGCGCGCGTTCGTGCAAATCCAAAACGGCTGCGATCACCGCTGCACGTTTTGCATCATCCCCTATGGCCGCGGAAATTCGCGCAGCGTGCCGGCCGGCGAGGTCGTGCAGCAAATTCGTGCGCTCGCTGCGCAGGGCATTCGGGAAGTCGTGCTGACGGGCGTGGACATCACCGCCTATGGCGCCGACCTCCCGGGCGCGCCGAAGTTGGGGCGGTTGGTCGAACAGATTTTGACTCTGGTACCGGCGTTGCCCCGGTTGCGGCTGTCGTCGCTGGACGTCGCGGAGTGCGACGAGCGGTTGATCGACCTCGTGGCGCGCGAAGAGCGGTTGATGCCGCATCTGCATCTGTCGTTGCAGGCGGGGCACGACATGATCTTGAAGCGGATGAAGCGGCGGCACACGACGGCGCAGGCAGTGGCGTTCTGCGACGCCTTGCGCGCGCGGCGGCCGGAGATCGTCTTCGGCGCGGATTTGATCGCCGGCTTTCCGACCGAAACCGATGAGATGTTCGAAGCCACGCTGAACCATGTGCGCGATTGCGGGTTGACCTATCTGCACGTGTTTCCGTTCTCGGCGCGCGAGCGGACGCCTGCCGCGCGCATGCCGCAGGTGAAGGGGAACGTGATCAAGGCGCGGGCGGCGCGGCTGCGTGATGCGGGCGCGTTTGCGGTGACGCAGCATTTGGCGTCGCTCAATGGCCGCGAGGTCGACTTGCTGGTGGAGCAGGACGTTTCCGCGCGCACGCCGACCTTTGCGCCGGTGAAGCTGGCGCGGGCTGAGGCGAGCGGCACGTTGTTGCGCGCGCGGATCGTGCGGACGGATGCGCGCTTTGCTTACGCCGAGGCGGCTTAATGTCGGAAACTGAAGGCAAGAAGCCCGGTCTATTTGCGCGCCTGAAGGCGGGTTTGACGCGCAGCGCGCAGACGCTGACGTCCGGCATCACGCGCGTTTTCACGCGCAAGCGGTTGGATCAGGCGGCGCTCGACGATCTGGAAGAATTGCTGATCGGCGCGGATATGGGTGCGAAGGTTGCGGCCGACGTGGTCGCCGAGATCAAGCGTACGCGGTTTAACTCCGACGTCACAGAGGAAGAAATTCGCGGGGCGTTGGCGGAAGAGGTTGTGAAGATTCTGCGGCGCGTGTCGAAACCGCTGACCATTCGCACCGAACTAAAGCCGCATGTGATCTTGGTCGCGGGCGTCAACGGCTCCGGCAAGACGACGACCATCGGCAAGCTGGCGCAGAAATATCGCGCAGAAGGTTTGAAAGTGATGCTAGCCGCCGGCGATACGTTTCGCGCGGCGGCGGTCGAGCAGCTGAAGATTTGGGGCGAGCGTACCGGTGCGCCGGTGATCGCGAAGGATATCGGTGCGGATGCGCCGGGGCTTGCGTATGAGGCGTTCGAGAAGGCGCGCGCTGAAGGCTACGACGTTCTTCTCATCGACACCGCGGGTCGTTTGCAGAACAAAGCGGGCCTGATGGCCGAGCTTGAGAAGATGGTGCGCGTGATCAAGAAGCTCGATCCGAACGCGCCGCACAGTGCGATCCTGGTGCTCGACGCGACGACGGGCCAGAACGCCGTTGCGCAGGCGGAAGTGTTTCGCGAGACGGCGCGCATCACGGGCATCGTGATGACCAAGCTGGATGGCACGGCGCGCGGCGGCATTCTTGTTTCGATCGCCGAAAAATTCGATTTGCCGGTGCACTATGTCGGCGTAGGCGAAGGCGCGGACGACCTGCAACCCTTCGATGCAGAGAGCTTTGCGAAAGCCCTTGTGGGGGTCGCGGCTTAACCGGTACGGGTGAGTTCCTTCCTGATTCAGCGTGATTCTGCCGCACCACTCTCGCGAAAACGTGACGGATTGCACGCTCGGGTTATGGCCGCATTCAGTCTCGACGGACTATCTTCCTTCGCACAATGAACCCTCTCCTAAAAATCGCGCTCGACCTCGGACCGTTGCTGGTGTTTTTCGTCGGCAACTCGCAGTTCGGCATTTTTCCCGCGACGGCCATGTTCATGGTCGCGATGCTTGCGTCGATGGCGACAAGCTACGTGGTTGCCAAGCGCATCTCACCCATGCTGCTCGTGTCGGGCGTCGTTGTGCTGTCGTTCGGCGGGCTGACGCTGTGGTTGGAAGATGATCTCTTCATCAAGCTGAAGCCGACGATCGTGAACACGATCTTCGCGTCGGTGCTGTTCGCCGGCGTTTTGACCGATCGGCTTTACATCAAGCTGCTGTTCGACAACGCGTTCCATCTGCCGGATCATGCGTGGCGCGTGCTGACGTGGCGTTGGATTGCGTTCTTCGTGTTCCTCGCGATTTTGAACGAAGTGATCTGGCGCAATTTCTCGACCGACTTTTGGGTCGCGTTCAAGCTGTGGGGCGTCGTGCCGATCTCGCTGATCTACGGCGCGTTGCAGATGCCGCTGATCATGAAGCACCAGATCAAAGAACCCGAACCTGAGTCGACGCCGTCCAAAGCGGGCTAAGGTTTCGGCGCCACCCAATCTTTCAGCGTGACGACCACTGTGGCGTTGTCGCCGCCGTGAACAGGCGCCGAGTCCTTCGGGCGCGCGGCACGGAGCGCACGGGCCTCCGCACTGTCTTCGGGCAGGGTTGAGCGTTCGATCAGTGTGAGCGTGGGGTTGGCGGCGGCATCGGCGGTGAATTCGATCTCTGCGCCGCGGTCGCCAACGCCGGAAATGCGGACGACCACGGG
>JAEUMM010000485.1 GCA_016792645.1 Alphaproteobacteria bacterium
CGCCGAAGGCCAGATCGCCCGACAGGTGAACACGGCACATGCCGCCCGTGCCGAGATTCGAGAGATACCAAAGCCCCTCAAGGCCGTCCGATGCGATGTCGTCTTGCGGCGCGTCGGTTTCGGCGCCGCCGCCACCTTGCAGATCCTGACCGGCGGCGAAGCGCATCTTGCGGTCGGCGTCGGTGAGCGCGCAGCCGATGCCGTCTTCGCCGATGGACAAGCAGGTGATCCCGGCCGGTTGCGGAGCCGACACAACGCCGTCATGCGATGTGTCCGCGCCGGCGCCGACGCTGCGTCGCACGAGTTGGCGGCGCGGATTGCGCGTGAAGCAGACCAGAGTGCCGGCCTGCAAGGCACAGGCGGGTTCAGCCGTGACCTCGTCATCGGTTGAGGTCATCAGGCCCGGGTTCTGCGCGAAGACGGGCATGCCACGCCACATATGAAGACGACCGCTGCCGCTTTGCGCGGCGCACGCCGCATCGCCGGACTTCAGACGCACGCAAGACGGCTTGCCTTCGATGCGGCCGCCGAGGGTGGTCCAGCCGCCGCTCTTGCCGGCTGCATCGGGAAGAAACGCCACGAGCTGACCCGTGGCGCTGCGGCCGAAGCAGGCCGCGCCGGCGGCACCAACGATAATGCATTCGGGATCGGCGCTGAGGACGCCACCCAGATCGCGCCACGGTTCCCATGCCTTGCCGCCATTCCAGCGACGCGTCATCAGTTGATCGGTTCGGCCGCGCGCAAAGCAGACGATGCGATCACGGGCATGCGAGAGGCATGAGACGCGCGACGGCTTCAACGTTCCGCCCAGCGACGCCCACGTGCCCCACTTCGTGCCGTTCAGGTAGATCGTCGCGAGAACGCCCTTGGCGCTGATCGCGAAGCAATTGATCCCGCCGGGGCCGCGCGCCACGCAGGACGGCGCCGCCGCAAGTTTGCCGCCGAGATCCTGCGGAGCGCTCCACCGGCCGTGATCGCGATAGATCCACGTCAGGCTGCCGGAGGGCGAGCGTGAGAAACAATCAATGCGGTTTGCGCTCCACGTCACGCAATCACCGGCTTCGCGGGCGACCGCGGGCTGGATCTCGTCCCACGCCTGCGCGGCGACCGCGCCCGACAAGGCGGCGGCCAACGACAACACGGCGGCATGCAACAGCTTGCGCATGTCTCAAAGGCTCTTAAGCGGATGCTTCGTACGCGTCTTAAACGCGCGGAACGACGATCCAGGTGTCGAGATCGAGAAGAATCGCCGGATCATAAGATCCGTCGGGGAGCTTGTCCGGAAAATCCGCGCAATTACGGTCTTTCGCGGCAAGCGTGCGGACACGCAGGAAGCCCCAATCAGAACGCGTGGGGTGAGGAACCTTTTCCGCCACTTCGCTCCACGCGTAGATCGTGTCGCCGGCGAAGCAGGGCGCGACGTGACGGCCGGCGTTGATGCCCGCGACGAAGAGCGCGCTCTCGAATCCGTTGTAGCTCAACGCGCGCGCAACCGAGATGACGTGGCCGCCGTAGACGATGCGTTTGCCGAAGCGGCCTTGGCGTTCGGTGTGCGCGTTGAAGTGGACGCGCGCGGTGTTGTGGTAGAGGCGCGTCGCCATCATGTGTTCGGCATCTTCGACCGTCATGCCGTCGGCATGGTCGAAACGTTGACCCGGCGCGTAGTCGTCGAAGAAACGCGCGCCCCCGGTTTCGCCGCGATGTGCGCGCGCCAGCGGCTCGTGCGGAAAGACGTGCAGCGCCTCGGCGGCGACGGCCTTGGGCAAATCGGGCACGTGCGCGGGGGGCAGGGGCGCATCCTTCGAGCGCTTTCGCACCATCACCCAGCGGGCATAAGTCAGAACGGCTTCACCGCGCTGATTGAAGCCGGTCGAGCGGACATAGACGATG
>JAEUMM010000488.1 GCA_016792645.1 Alphaproteobacteria bacterium
TGCCGAAGGAGCCGGGCTAGCGGCCGTTCGCGCGGGCGATGTTGCCCAGATGGCGGGCGCTGGGTTTTGGCGTGCGCTTGAAGGTTTTGAGGGCGCCCTTGGGCGGGGACACTATGCCGTTCTCGTTCACCCAGAAGCGCGTGTAGGTTTGGATGCCGATGAAGTCGGCGTGGGTGCGGGCGACGTTGATCCAATCGCCGTAGAGGCGGCCGCGCCATTTGTCGACGTTCGCCGGCGCGCCCATCGTCTGGATGTCCTGCGTCGTTAGCGTGAGGCCGACGGGCAGATTCGGCCGAGTTCGGCGTTCGAGAATTGGCCTTCGCTGGGTTCGATCCGTGACCATTCGATCCCGAGGCGGTAGCAGTTGAAACCGAGCCTTGCCGCGATCGCGATGTCCTCGGCGTAGCGATGATAACTGTCGCAGGCGTCGCCGGAGCGTTCTTTGAACAACGTCGGCTTCACGTTCTCGCGGATCTAGGCGTCGTTGTTGGTGTTGTTGCCTTCGCTTTGGTGCGCCGAGATCGCCGTGCCCCGGCACCCAGGCTCAGCGCGGCGCCAGCGGCAATGACGCCGCGACGAGACATTTCCACGGATCGCCCTCCCCCTTGGTGGTGAGGAATAGCATACCTACTTCGCGGACAGAATTGCGATGGGCCGCAATCAGTGCCGCTTGGGGATCATCGTCATCATCGACTCGTAGCCGCGCACGAAGGTGGAGTATGTGCGCTTGGGCTCGCGGGTCACGATGATTTCCGGGAAGCGTTTCATGATCTCTTCCCAGATGATGGTCAGTTGCAATTCCGCAAGGCGATTGCCGACGCAGCGGTGGATGCCGAAGCCGAACGAGATGTGCGTGCGCGGACGTTCGCGGTCGATGATGTAGTCGTTCGGGCGGTCGATCACCTCGTCGTCGCGGTTGCCCGAGACGTACCACATGACGACTTTGTCGCCCTCGCGGATCTTCTTGCCCTGAAACTCGATGTCCTCGACCGCCGTGCGGCGCATGTGCGCCAGCGGCGTCTGCCAGCGGATCGTCTCCGACACCATCGAAGGAATGAGGTCCGGGTTCGCGCGCAGCTTGGCGTATTGGTCGGGATTCTGATTGAGCGCCAGCACCGATCCCGAAATCGTGTTTCGCGTCGTGTCGTTGCCGCCGACGGTGAGCAGCACGACGTTGCCGAAGTACTCGCGCGCCTCCATGTTGCGCGTTTGCGGGTGATGCGCGAGCATCGAGATCAAGTCGTGGCCCGGCGCGGCGTTGACCTTCTGATTCCACAGATTGGCGAAATAGGCGTTGTACTCGCCGAAAATCTGCATCTTCTGCTCAAACGTTTCGACCAAGCCGCCCGGCATCGGCACCGCGGTCACGACGTCGGACCAATAGGTGATCTTGCGGCGGTCTTCCTGCGGCGCGTCGAACAGCGTGGCGAGCGTCATCGCCGTCAGCTCTTTCGACACCAAATCCACCCAATCGAACTCTTCGCCGATCGGCAGTCCGTCGAGAATGGTGGCGGCGCGTTCGCGGATCTGCACCGCCATCAACGCCAATGCCGGCGGCGCGACGGCGGGACTGACCGCCTTGCGCTGAACGTCATGGCGCGGCGGATCCATGGCGATAAACATGGGTAGCGGTTCCATATTCTGGTTGCTGCCGCCCGCGATCGTGATGCCACCACGCATATAGTCGGACGAGAACACCTGATGGTTCGTGTCGACCGCCATGATGTCGTTGTATTTCGTGATCGACCAATAGGGGCCGAACTCGTGCTCCGCCGTGTAGTGCACGGGGTCTTCGCGGCGCAGACGCTCGAAGGTGGGCCACATCGTGTCCGATTGAAACAGCGCGGGTTGCGCCGGGTCCAACGCCGCAAGCGGTTCGGCATAGGCGGCGGCGCGCGCCGCGTCCAAGTCGGCTTTGATCGCGATGTTCATGAGGTGAGACTCCTAAGCTTCGACCAACGACTGCAACACCGCCGCCGTCCGTTCGATGAAAACCTTGCGCTCGCGGCCTTCGAGCGGCTCGTCGCGGATCAACCGTTCGACGAGCAAGCCGATGAAAACGGCCGCGAAAATACGCGCGCGCGCCTCGACGTTCGGCCCGCCAATCCACGCGCGAATGGGGCCCATAAAGCGTTCTTGCACCGCCGCGTTGACCAAAGGCGCCGTCACCGGCGAGGTCGCCGCGCGCAGCAGAAACTGAAAAGCGTGGGTGCGGTCCATATCCTGATGCGCGTGACCGGCCATCATCTTGGCCATCTCGACCGCGAAGGTCTCGCGTTGCCAATCGTGAAAGGCGTGCGGGCGGATGGAGTGTTTCAGCGCCGCCGCGAACAATCCGTCCTTGCCGCCGAAATAGCGGTTGATCAGCGCCGCATCGACGCCCGCGTCCGCCGCGATGTCGCGCAGAAACGCACCTTCATAACCGGACCTGGCGAAATGACTCTTGGCCGCCGCCAAAATGGCGGCCTGCGTCGCCTCCGCATCGCGCTTGCGCACGACCGGACGATCCGAAACAAGGGCGGCGACCTTTGTCATCTTGAAATGACAAGTGCCACCCAAGCCGCTCTATGTCAACGGGCAATGACATACGCGGCGCGGCGGTTCGCGAGAGCGCTATGGGCCGGCACTTTCGGCCGGGGCGCGTAGCCTCTCCAAATTTCGCCGCGATTGATCGGTAAGAGCGGGGCCGCTTGAGAGGCTACCCGCCCATGCGATTTGCCGTTTGGATCGGTCTGATGCTGTTCGCCGCACCGGCCTTCACGTGGCCTGCGTACGCGCAGAGTGCAGAGGACGAGGTCAAGGTCCGCGCCGTGATCGCGGCGTGGTATCAGCGCGTTAGCAAGGAGCCGGCGGACGCGCCCTGGTCGCTGATGGCGCCGGGGGCGATCGACGGCGGACCGGGTTATGCGGAAATTCCCTACCAACCGCCGGAGCATCGGAGCCGTGCCGCCTATAGCGGGCCGCGGATCAACAACGAGTTGGCTTCGAAGGCGTTGAAGTTCGCTTACGACATCGACGTGCTGAAACTCGATCCCCGCTTCGCCAAGGTGTGGGTGTGGGAGCGGGGGTATTTCTATGCGGCGGCGGCGCAGGTCACGTATGAGAATGCGGCGTCGACGATGTTTGTCCTGGAGAAGCAGGAGAACGGCGCGTGGTTGATTCTTGCGCACCAGGGAAGTTCGCAAGGCATTCCACCCAACAAGATCACACGGCCGATGCCGGACTTGCGCGACGCCTATTATTCGAAGTGCGGTTCGGCCTGCGACCCGCGAGCGGATGCGGCGAAGGCCAAGGAATTCTAGTCCTCCAGGCGCGAACCGGGCAGGCCTACCTCTTGGCCTTCGCACGCAGCTGATCGACGATCAGTTCAACCGTGTTTGCGATCACATCCGGAATGCGTTCGAGCGGAAGCCCGTGGTCGTGCAACGGCCAGGAGGCGTCTGCGCCGGACAGGCTCAGCAGCATCGCCGTGGCGTCGGCTGTTGCGCGCGGCGGGGCGCCGATCGCCTTTACGGCGCGGCGGATCGCGTCCAAACGCTTGGCGCGGCGGAGTTGGCGCATCTCGCGCCAGACGCCCCTGTCCGACGCAAGCGCCCGGCTCACCGGATGCTTGAGCGCCATGCGGTGGATGTCGCGGAAATAGCGCGGCAGATCGTCGGGATCCGAAACCAGGACGACGCCTTGCGGGTAGAGGACTTGGTCGAACCATTCGCCGAGCGCGGCGAGTTGACTTGCCTCGTTCGGGAAATGGAAATGGACTGTGCGCAACGATACGCCGGCGCGAACAGCCGCCTCACTGGGCGAGAGGTTGTCTCGCCCAGGTTCGGACAGCTGTTCGGCGAAAGCCTCGACGATGGCCTTGCGGGTCGCAAGAGCCTGCGCCTCGCGCTTGGGACTCACATAGCGTCGCGTCGTGGTCACGGGAGAAACGTGATCCCGTGGCTGGCGCCGACGCGCAGGATGCCCGGAATGTCCGGCGGGCTCATCTCCACCTCGGCCGCCACTTGCTTGAAGAACTTTGCGGCGTTGCCCTTCGTCACGATGGTGAGGAAGTGGGCCTGCGTGACGTTGCGGTAGCCGTGCGGCGTGTTGGCGGGTACGTGTGCGTAACCGCCCGGCTTCAGCCGCGTCGTTGTCCCTGCGACGGTGACGTCCAGCTCGCCCTCGAGAACCACGTAGATTTCTTCCCACGCATGGGTGTGCAGCGGCGGACCCGCATCGGCCGGACCTTTGGTGTCGAAGATCTCGACCGCCGAACCCATCGCGTTGGTCAGCATGGGACGCAGTGTTTCACCAAGCACGTAGTGGCCCTGCCCGGCTTCGGCAGCGCTGGTTGTCCCCGTCATGGACGCCTCTCCCGTCGTTGTCTTTTTGGCTGCACTTGTGTGCAGTTAAATAGCAGTACACTTCATTGCACTTGCGTGCAAGCACTTTTTCCTCGGCCATCCGTGCTGCGCGGTCGTTCACATCTCAAGGCGTGGCGAGCCGACTCGGATGAGGTTGCCGTTCAGGTCGATGAGGGCGAACTCCGGCGTGCCCCAGGGTTTGTC